>JBCBUN010000008.1:0-14556 GCA_039818145.1 Pseudomonadota bacterium | reverse complement strand
ACTGGCACAGGATGCAGCGGGCAACGCTGCGCCGATCAAAGGGGGATGGATAGATGCTTCGCTGCCATATTTGGCCTGAAGCTCTTCGCGCGGAATATCAAACCGCAGCCACGCGGCAATAATGATGGCAAGCGCAACTAGAATGAGCGCAACAACGCCCAGAAAAAGCCTCTTAAGCATCTATCCATCCCCCTTTGATCGGCGCAGCGTTGCCCGCTGCATCCTGTGCCAGTGTCGCCCGGTCTGGTCTTACCAGGAGGCGCGCCGGTCTTCGTCTTCGTCGTCAAACGGTGCCGGACCGGGATCATCCGGACGCGGCGGCATGAAATCAATTTCTTCGTGAATATCAATCAGCTCTGGTGCCGGAGCCGCGGGTGTGGCGGGCGCGGCAGGCTGTTCATTTGAATTGTCCGCAGATACCACCGGTGCCGGAGTGACGTCCTTTGACTCCGGACGGGTCTCCGGTGCCTCTTCCACAGGCGCAGCGGGCGCCGGCGGTGCGGGCACTTCAACCGGTGCCGGCAGCACCACGGCTTCAGCTGCTTGCGCCATGGCTTCTTCCGTGGAGGAACTACCAATCGGCATAACAGAGTCAGTCGGCGCACGCCATTCAAAGGCATCAAATGCCCCGGTGGTCGGCACCACTGGCGCCCACTTCGTGGTGCGATAGCCATCAGCAACCCACTGAGCATCTGCCGGTGCCTTTACCGAGCGCGACAGCCATTCGCGCGTCGCTCCCATGTCACCCATGCCCTCAGACAGTTCCGCCATCAACATGCAGATGCGACGGCTGGGGAAGGGTTCCGCATAGGCAATGAGCTGTTCACGCGCATCATCAAACCGGCGCGCGGCAATGGCAGCACGGGCCACCAGCACATGGCTTTCCACATGGTCCGGGTTACGCGCTGCCAGCGCACGCGCACGCTTGAGACGTTGCTCCGCTGCTTCAACAGGGAAAATATCAAGAAAGACATCGGCGAGGTCGGGATGCGGTGAGCGAGCCCAGGCATCCTCGATGATCTTCTGTGCCCGGCGGGCGCGCCCATCTTCAAACACAAGCCGTGAGGCGAGCGCCGCAGCAGGCACAAGGTCCGGTGCCAGATCACGCGCTTCAATGGCATGGCGAAGGGCACCGGCGCGGATGGCCTGAACCGAAAGGACATCGCCGCCGTCAATGTCCTCCTCGTCACGCGGTCCGTCCGGCGCTTCGATCTTGGCAGCTTCTGATTGCGCCAGCGCGGTCAGCAGCACCGCCCGGCGGCGGCGCGCATCGGTGCGCTCCACCAGCCCCTGCCCCAGACCCTTGTCCAGCGTTTCAAGGGCAGCATCGTAGGCACCCTGCCGCGCTTCGATGGCAAACTTGCCTTCAAAGGCCCAGGGTGTTGCCGGCGACGCATCAAGCGCCCGCGCTGCATGAACCCGCGCCTGATCAAGATCACCGGACGTCATGGCATGCTCAAACAATCCCTTGAGCGCAAGGCTATGGGTTTCAGGGGCTGCAAGCATGGCCTTGAAGGCCTTGCCGCTTGCCACTTCGTCGCCATTGAGTTTTGCCGCCTGGGCGGACAGCAGCAGTGTCATGGCCGGCTGGTCCAACAGCTTATCTGCCTTGTCCGCATAGCGCCGTGCCGACTGACCATCGCCCGATGCCACAGCCAGAAGCCCGCGCGACAATGCCTCATAGCCGCGCACCTCCTGGCGTGACTGCCAGAAGTTCACGACATTGCCCGGTCCGTGCATCACGAAGCTGATAATGCGCTCGGCGAAGATCGCCAGCCCAACCAGCAAGGCAACCAGACCAAGCGCGGTTGCCACACTCATGGCAATCTGCCGATCTCCCACGGTCGCAACAATGTCGCCGGGGACCCCGGCAATGGCAGCCGTCAGCGCTGCAAGAACAGCAACAATGAAAAAATACCAAAGGGCGCGGATCATTGCGCAGCGCCCCCTTCTTCAGCCGCAGGGGCGTCCGGATCTACAACCTCCGCCGCCGGAACATCTGCATCCGGTTTGTGTGCCGTTGCCAAGTCTGTCAGCAGGGACTTGCGCATGTCCGTGATCAGTCCATTCACATCCGCCCGCGCACGCGCTGTTTCAAGCCACGGCGCCAGAGCCTCGGCAGCCGGACCCTCAATGGCCGCAGCTTCCGCCACCGCAGTGGACACATCACCATCACCCAGCGCGGCTTCAGTACGGCCCAGCCGGGCTTCCAGTCCATCGCCCTCAATAGCGCCGGTCTGGCGCACGGTGATGAGCGACAGGGCGTTGCCGGTAAATCGCTCCCACACACCGTCAGCATTGCCCGCCGCCTCCGCACGCAAAGCGTCGCGCGCAGCAGGCTGGAAGGACCGCAGCAAAGAGGATGCATCTGCGACACCAGTTGATGCAGCCTGCTCCAAGGCAGCCACTTGCTCCGAACCCGGAGCAAGTTGATCGACGGCGGCAAGTTCACTCTCAAACGGCTTCCCGTCATTGGCGGCCCCCGCAAGGCTTGCGAGGGCAATACCTAGGGCGGCGCGACGGGCGGCTTCCGGGCGGTCAACCCGCGCTTCAACCGTTGCTAGCCGGGCCTCGGTTGCTTCGTCAGCATCCGTCAGAGAAGAGAGGCGGTCGCTCTGCGCTGCCAGCGTGTCCTTTGTGGCATCCGCCCGTGCGCTCAAGGCACCCAATTCAGCCTGCAAAGTGCCAAGCTGCGTTCCCTGTGTCGTCTGCTGTGACCCAATGGCAGCAACCCCGGCCTCCATGGCGGCCACGCGACGCTCTGCGGAAGCTGCGTCCTGCACAGCTTCTTCAGCAGCAGCAACCCGCGTCTCGAGAGTCGTGATAACGGCCTGCAGCGCCTCTATCTGGTCAGGCTGAACCGCTGTTGCAGCAGCACTTGCGGCGGTTTCCGTATCAGCGAGGCGACCGTCAATTTCTGTAATCAGGCGCAAGGCCGCATCAAGGTCTTCTGCCCGCGCCAGCGTGTCCACGTCAGAACCGGTCGCCACGGACAGCTGCGCTTCCACATCATTGAGTTTGGTTTCAAGCGCCCCACGGGCTTCTTCAGCATCCCGCAGCTCTCCGCCCAGACGTTCAACATCGCGAAGCAGGGCAGCAATACGTGTATCAGCAGATTCAAGTTGCGCACTTACGTCTGACGACACGCTGCCACCATTGAGCACCGCCTGCCCGGTCTGTTCATTCAGAAGACCCGCCTGCCAGAGGACTGCCGCCAGAACAGCCGCACCACCAAAAAACGCGGCAATTGGCGCGGCGATGGCGATGGCCGATCCGCCACCATTTGAAGACGGCTTGGCCGGTGCATCCGTTACATCTTCCGCCGTGCCATCAATCACGCGGGCCTTGCGCTTCTCCTCACCTGAGGAGGCGCTGGTGGTGGTGTCGGCAGGCTTTTCGTCGGGAGTGTCGCTGCTGCTCATGGGGTCGCAAAAAACTCTTGTGTTAGGGGGCCGGAACCGGCGCGCCTTCAGGCCAAAACCGATGGCCCATACGGGTCGCAAAGACTAGAGGGCACTTAAGGAGACAACAAGGCAATGAGATGCGGTGTTTCCGGCACAGTTGCAACCTTGCAATTTATCGAATTTGGCGCAGAAATCCGCGCCGTGAGCGCATCTGCCACCGCGGGAGACAGGCAATAGGCATCAATGGCCGCCAGTTTGCCCGAAAGACCCGCTTTTTCGGCCAGATCGGCAAGCACACGGGCGCTTCTCGGAGAGAAAAGCAGCACACCGTCCAGATCTCCGCTCGACAGTCCGCTGGCGATGGTCTCCGGCAGCGTGTCCACAAGTCGCGCCTCATAGCCAACCACGCGATTGACCGTGAAGCCGCTCGCATTCAGCGTCCCCGCAAGATCACCGGCGGCGGCTTTGCCTGAGACATGAATGAGAGGCCCTTCCTTAGGCGACAGCCTGGCGGTCACCAGCGCCGCCAGGGCATCAACATCTCCGTCAGCTGCTTCGACCCGTGTCCAGCCGGCATCCCGCGCCACTTGGGCACTGGCCTTGCCAACGGCGAAGGCGGTCAGGCCATTTGGTGGTACGCCGATCTGTTCAGCAAACGCTCGCACCCCATTGGCACTGGTGAACAGCACCGCCTGCACACCAGACAAATCGATGGAAAATTCGCGAACAACAACCTGCATCACAGGCGCGACAAGCACCTCGTGCCCAAGCGCGAGCAGCATGTCCGCCAGCGCGGACGCATCGGGCTCGGGACGTGTGACAAGAAGATGCATGGGCACCTAGCCCATATTGGCGACGAAGTCCTCGCCGGCTTCTTGTTTCAGCGCACGCCCCGCACGGGTGCCCAGCTCATGCGCGTCCGACACAGACGCTTCATCTTCAAAACGGAAGGCCTGCGAGCCATCTTCGGCCAGCAGAACCGCTGTAAGTTTTATGCGGCCGCCCGGCATCAACACCGCATGGCCCCCAATTGGCGTGCGGCAGGTACCATCCAGTTCAGCGAGCATGGCACGCTCACATCCAACGCACAGGCTGGTGTCAGCATCATCCAGCACCGCCACCGCAGCCCGCACGTCCTCTGCGTCCTTGCAGATCTCAATGCCGATCGCACCCTGCCCCACAGCCGCGATCATCTCCGGTGCATCAAGAAGGCACGTCGCCTTGTCCTCAAGGCCAAGACGCTTGAGGCCCGCCAGTGCCAACAGTGTGCCCTGCACCTCGCCGCTGGCCAGTTTGTCGATGCGCGTTTGCACATTGCCACGGAAGTTGACGATTTTGATGTCCGGCCGCATAGCCCTGATCTGCGCCCCCCGCCGCAACGACGCCGTGCCCACCACAGCCCCCTGCGGCAGATCGCGCGGATGTGCCGCCGCCGGGCTCACCCAGGCATCGCGCGTATCTTCGCGCGGCAGCATGGCAACGATCTCAAACGCCTCGTGCAGCACTGTCTCCACATCTTTCATGGAGTGAACGGCCAGATGAATCTCGTCTTCATGCAGAGCCGTCTCCAACTCCACCGCAAACAATCCCTTGCCGCCGATCTCTGCCAGCGGGCGCACCTGCTCGCGGTCGCCGCTGGTAACAATCGGCACAATTTCCACTGCTGCGTCCTCAAGCCCATGGGCCTCGCGCAGACGACGCGCCACTTCGTTCGCCTGCACCAGCGCAAGCGGGCTGCCACGCGTACCAAGGCGCAGGGGATGGTCGGCAGTGAAGGGGACGGATGCCATGAAACCTCGACGAAACAAGTACTTGTGTGCTTTATGCGCTCTTCCACCGCACACGGGCCCCAGACACCGGCGAAAACGCCAGCGCTGCGATGCGCGGGCATGGATAGCACATCAACGGCAATGACCAACCACATGGACGCCCACACACCGATGGCAGGCCAGTTTACAGTCCTCGGCATTGAAACAAGCTGCGACGAAACCGCCGCGGCCATTGTGCGCGGCAGGCCGGGTCAGCCCGGCGAGATTCTGTCCAATCTGGTGCTGTCCCAGTTCGATGAGCATGCGCCCTATGGCGGTGTGGTCCCGGAAATTGCCGCCCGCGCCCATATTGACCATCTTGATTCGCTGATAGCCTCCGCCCTGCGCGAAGCCGACATGAAACTTGGCGATCTGGACGCCATCGCAGCCACATCCGGTCCCGGCCTGGTGGGCGGTCTGATGGTCGGCCTTGTGACCGGCAAGTCCCTGGCCTTTGCCGCAGACAAACCCTTTGTCGCGGTCAACCACCTGGAGGCCCACGCCCTGACAGCACGTCTCGTCGCCGCCACACCCTTTCCCTATCTCGTCCTGCTGGTCTCCGGCGGCCACAGCCAGCTTCTCGAAGCACGCGGTGTTGGCGACTACACATTGCTGGGCACAACCCTGGACGATGCGGTAGGCGAGGCCTTTGATAAGACCGCGAAGCTCATGGGGCTGGGCTACCCCGGCGGACCGCATGTTGAAAAATGGGCCCTTAAAGGTGACCCCGGCCGCTTTGACCTGCCGCGCCCCATGAAAGGCCGTCCGGGTTCGGACTTTTCATTCGCCGGTCTCAAAACCGCGCTGCGTCAGACGGTCACCAAGCTGGCACCGCTGACCGAAACTGATCTCGCCGATGCCGCCGCCTCGTTTCAGGCAGCCGCGGCAGACACAATCGAGGACCGTACACGCAATGCCATGCGCACCATGCGTGATGCGTCTGATGCCGATGGCCCCATCCCGTTTGTGGTGGCCGGCGGCGTGGCATCCAACAAGATGCTCCGCGCCCGGCTTGAAGACCTTGCAACCTCAGAAGGCTTTGCACTGACAGCCCCACCATTGCCCTTGTGCACGGACAACGCCGCCATGATTGCCTGGGCCGGCGTCGAGCGCATGGCCATCGGCTCGACAGACAGCCTCGATACCGGCCCGCGCCCACGCTGGCCGCTTGCCGACCTCACCGCCTAGAGACCAAAAAAATGGGGCCGCATCAAAATGCGGCCCCAGTTGGAAACCCTTCACCTGTGCCCGGGGATGTGAGCGTCAGCAAAGGGAGGAAGAAGGGTGCGGACAGTCCGGCCAGGTCCCCGGAGGAGGAAAGGGACCCGACGGGTCTGTCCGAATTCTTGACTAGATGACGTTTGCCGCCTGTGCGAGCAGCGCCACCCCATAGGCTCCGAGCACGGCTGCACCTACGAACACACCGATCTTGGTGCCAAGTGAAGTCGGCAGAAGCTCTGGAAGCTGGTTGGTCTGGTTTGCTGAGTTGCTCATTGGTCGTCTCCATCACACGCTGTGTCAGCGAAACGGAATGTCAGGATCATCCTGTGGGTGAGATTTTGGCTGACGGGAGGCGTCAGACAATTACTCCGCGGGTCAGGACTTCAGCGATCAACGCCACTGAATAAACAGTGACTGCCACAACCGGCAGATGGCGACTGATTGGACTGGCAAGTCTGAATGATGCGTACCGCATGATGTGCCCTCAATTCCCTAGCTGGTGCCCCCAAGGTCCCTATGACCTGGATGCGAACACCGCCGAACCCCGTCCGGCTCACTCGATATAGGGTCAAGCTAAACGGAAAACAATGAACGTTTTGCAAAATGTTCATTGTTTAGAGGCGGTCGAAGGACGGCCATAACTCACTGATAAATAAGAGGTATTGGACCTTCAGGGTCGATTCCGCATATGGACCACAGCGGACCATGCATGGCTGGAATGCGAAAAATGCCGATTTTTCAGCCGAATTACAGCCCGGCTCAAATCACAGGCACATCAGGAAAATCAGGTGTCAGCCGGTCTTCTGGACAGTGTCTTCTTCCGCCTGCGGGCGTTCGCCGCCGACAAACAGGGTGCGATCCGGGCACAGCCCACCCAGCACCAGGTCAAACACCCCGGCGAGCTCCCGCTCGAGATTATCCAGTGTCAACCGTGACCAGAGCTGCGGATAGCTGAACTTCATGGTGGCAGACTGAATCATCTCGGCTGTGAAATTCACGTCATTGGTCGCGAACTCGCCCAGCTCACGCCCATTGGCGATGATCTCCATCATGATGGAGCGTTCGCGCTGCAGCATGTCCGTCGAGAATGTAGGCCGTTCTGCAGACACAGTTTGCGCCAGCTCGATGATCTTCGGATCTTTTTCCAGGTTGGTGTAGGTCATGCGCAGCTTGCCAAACAGATAGTCCCGCATGGCCTGCGTCGCGCTCTTGCCCGGTGCACGTATGGCTTTGGCAAGCTCTTCCATGGTCTCGACCGTCGCCCGGCTCGCAATTTCCTCGGCAAGATCGAGCTTGCCCTGAAAAAAGCGATAGAGATTGCCCGGTGACATGTCACAGTCCCGCGCGATCTCAGCCATTGTGGTCTTGCCGTACCCGTAATGGAGAAACCGCTCCCGCGCCGCCTCCAAAATCCGTTCCCTGATGTCGTCTTTTTCTGTCATGACCTGCGAGTGTAAGGTGCGAGAATGAATAATCAACGAACCATTCAGTCAAAACAGGTTTCATCCCCCCAATGACCGCCGCAGCCACCAGAATTCAACGCATCGGCATCATTGGCGCAGGCGCCTGGGGCACAGCGCTGGCAAGCATTGCAGCACGCGCCGGCCGCGACGTGACCCTGTGGGCCTACGAGCCTGAAGTGGCCGACGCGATCAACGCGATCCACGAAAACAGTGTCTATCTGCCCGGCATCGCTTTGGACGAAGCCATTCGCGCCACCACAGACCACGAAACGGTGGCCAAGGCTGACGCCGTTCTTCTGGTATGCCCGGCGCAAACCTTGCGCAGTGTCACAACGCAACTTGCTGACAGCATTCGCCCCGGCACGCCGGTGGCCATTTGCGCCAAGGGGATTGAACAATCCACCGGCAAACTGATGACGCAGGTACTGGAAGAAACAACGCCCCACGCGATCCCCGCCGTGCTGTCCGGGCCGTCCTTTGCCGCAGACGTCGCAAGCGGTTTGCCCACGGCGGTTACACTGGCATGCGCCGACGAAGACGTGGGCACAGCCCTCATCGAAGCCATAGGCATTCAGGCGTTCCGTCCCTATCAGGCCACTGATCTTGTGGGCGCTGAAATTGGCGGTTCGGTCAAGAACGTGCTGGCCATCGCCTGCGGCATTGTTGAAGGCAAGAAGCTTGGCGCCTCTGCCGCCGCCGCCCTGACGGCGCGCGGCTTTGCAGAACTTACCCGGCTTGGCGTGGCGCTGGGTGCACGGGCCGAAACTCTCGGCGGTCTGTCAGGCCTTGGCGATCTCATCCTCACCTGCGGGTCCTTGCAGAGCCGCAACATGTCCCTTGGCGCAGCACTGGGCGAAGGGCGACCCCTTGCTGACATATTGGGGGAACGCGTATCCGTTGCCGAAGGTGTTGCGACCGCACCCGCAGTCGTTGCCCTGGCACGCAAGCATGGCGTGGAAATGCCCATCTGCGAGGCCGTTGCTTCCGTCGTCACCGGAAGTGCAAGCGTCGACGATGCCATCACCGCCCTACTGTCGAGGCCTTTTCGGCGCGAGAGTTGATCCTGCGCCGTCAGATCCTGGCCAGTCGCCACATCAGGTCTTGGCTGGCCGCCACATCAAGTCTTGGCTGGTCGCCACAGGGGGCCGACAATCATCAGCAGCACCAGCACATTCCACAGCACGTTTGGCCAGGCGCCTGAGGCGTAAGAGCCAGCACTGTCCAGAAAGAACCACGCCAGCGCGCCGGTCAGCACAGACTTGCGGACACCTTCCGGCGCAAGGTCATGCACCCACACAGACAAGCACCAGATCATCACGCCCCAGCCAAACAGAAAGCCTCCCAGGAGCGCTGACATGAAATGCATGGTCGGCCCTTCATAGGTCTGCTGGCCATCCACCGGCCAGTCGAGCACATCCAGCGAAAAGCGCGCTGCTTCAGAGTATTCCGGCATGGTGGCCAGAAACGCGACCGGCCCGAATGAGGCAATCACGATCGCCGAAATCTTGAGCCAGAACTTGTGAAATTCCTGAGACATTGCCGCCCTCCAGTTTGCTGATCGGAGAAATATGTAGCGGTCGCTACAATTTGTCCAGCCCGCTTTCGCGCAACATCTGACGCATTGGCGCAACGCGGCGCTTGCCACCGCGCAGTCGCTCGCGCATCTTGCCGCCAACCCGCACCTCAAAAGGACAGCCCGCCATGCTTTTTGCCCTCACCTGCATCGACAAACCCGATAGCGAAGCCCTGCGCCTTGCCAATCGCGACGCGCATCTCGCCTATTGGGGCGAGACCGGCAAGGTCAAGCTGGGCGGTCCCTTCACGGACGATGCGGCTGAACACATGGAAGGGTCTTTCCTGGTCATCGACGTGGCGGACCGGGCCGAAGCAGAGCACCTGCAGGCCGAAGATCCCTATCAGACAGCCGGGCTGTTTTCGCGCGTCGACATCCGCGCCTGGAAGTGGCTGCTGGGCAACTAGCCATGGCGCAGAACAATCGCCTGTGGATCGTGTTGGGCACCGACTATCCGGACAATCTGGAAAAGCGCATGGCCGCGCGGTCGGCCCACTTTGCCTATTGGGACAATCAGAAGGATGCCGACGGCAAAGCCATCATGCAGATGGGAGGCCCCGTCACAGATGAGCCCGGAGATCGGATGATCGGCTCAATGTTCCTGTTGCGTCTGCCCACCCTGGCGCAGGCGCAGGCCCTGCTGGCAGAGGACCCCTATGTCACCCAGGGTGTATTTGAAACCTATGAGATCAGACCCTGGAAGTGGCTGGTCGGAACGCCGGAGAATGTCTGATGGCCTATTGGCTCTTTAAATCCGAACCCGGAGCATGGTCATGGGATGATCAGGTCAAATGCGGCGCCAAGGGCACCGAGTGGGACGGCGTCCGCAACTACATGGCCAACAACTTCATGAAAGAGATGAAGATCGGCGACAAGGGCTTTTTCTATCACTCAGTGAATGAGAAGCAGGTCGTTGGCATCGTCGAGGTCATCGGTGAGCACGTGATGGACCCGACAGATGCCAAGGGCAAGTTCGGCATGGTGCAGCTCAAGGCCGTCGAGCCCATGCCGAATTTCGTGACCCTTGGAGACATCAAGGGCGACCCTGCCCTCGAAGACATGGTGCTGGTCAAGAACTCACGCCTGTCCGTCCAGCCGGTCACACCCGCTGAGTGGAAAAAGGTCTGCGCCATGGGCGGGTTGAAGAAAGCCCCTAAGTAGCCGGGCGTTCGCCGAGACTTTCAAAAAAGCGCAGCAGATACCCGTCAGGATCGGCAACGGCGAACTGCCGGTTGCCGCGTTCCATATCGCCCGCCCGATACCACTTGTCTTCGAGCGGCAGATAGAGCGCCACACCCGCCTGTGTGAGCCTTTCCAGCATCGGCGAGACAGCCTCGACCTCGATCTGGAAGTTCACCCCGCGCCCGAACGGCTTTTCGAGCGCAGCGCCATCAACGGCAAAGGTGCGACCCTTGTCAGCCTCGTCCAGCATTAACTGCGCGGCACCCAGTTCCAGAAATCCAAAGCCTTCATCGCGTCGCTCATAGCGGACGGAGAAGCCAAGCAGATCACGATAGAAAGCAAGACTGGCGGCATATTGGCTAACCGTGAGTTCGGGCACGAGGGCATTTTGCACAGCGTCGGTTCCTGATGTCATAAGAGAAGCCTATGGTGGCCTTCCTGTTCACGGGACTCTTATCTCAGCATGACAACGCTCACACCACCCTCTTTGCCCCTATCAGGCGGTTGCCAGTGCGGCGCCGTGCGCTACACGATTTCCAGCCCGCCGGTCGTCTTCTATCTGTGCCATTGCACCGAGTGCCAGAAACAGACGTCAAGCGCCTTCGGCGAAAGCCTGCGGGTGCAACTCGCCGACTTTGAAATCGAAGGCCCCACAAAAGTCTTCCTGCGCCCCATCGCAAAAGGCGGTCATCAGACCTGCACATTCTGCAATACCTGCGGCACACGCCTGACCCATCAACGCCCCGGCTATGGCGACAAACTCAACGTCAAGGCCGGCACGCTGGACGATGCGTCCTGGCTCGTCCCCGCCGGACATATCTGGACATCCTCAAAGCAGGCCCACGTCACCATTAGGCCAGATGAACTGTCCTATCCACACCAGCCGGAAACAGACGCGGATCTGGAAGCCCGGTGGCAGGCAATGATACCCGACTGGTACCCGGCCACATGACGAACGGTCACAAGACAGGAGAACCCTGGCATAGCCGCGCCGGGGCACCCGCACCCGGCACGCAGTTGTGCGCCCTTTCTGAGATACGTGAACCCGGCGCCCGCGGCTTCTTGTTCGGAGAAGGCAAAGAGCGATTCGACATGTTCGTTGTGCGGCAGGGGGACAGTGTCGTCGCCTATGTCAATGAATGCCCCCACGCCTTCACGCCGCTCGAAACCTGGCCGGACAAATTTCTGACCATGGCGGAAGACGAAATCATCTGCTCCACCCATGGGGCGCTCTTCAACATCGGCGATGGTCTGTGCACGTCGGGACCCTGTACCGGCAAATCCCTCATTGCCATTCCGGTCACCATAGACAATGGTATGATCACCATCAGCCAATAGATGGAATACCGCTAGGGGACATAGGCACAATGGACATTCTCATTAATCTGAACTGGCTGGCCGTGCTGGCTGCAGCGGTCGCAGGCTTTGCCACAGGCGCTGTCTGGTACGGTGTTTTTGCCAAACCCTGGATGGCCGCGGCGGGCCTTACCGACGACGACATTGAGCAAGAAGCTTCGACCTATGTTTTTGCAGGCGTCCTTCAGGTCGTCATGGCGATCACCATGGCGGTCGTCATCGCCCAGACAGGCATTTCGTCCTGGCTGAGTGGTGCGGTCCTTGGCTTTATGATCGGCATCGGCCTCGTGACAGCCAACAAGGCACTCAACGCAGCGTTCCAGGGCACCAGCCGCAACCTCGTCATCATCGACGGCCTGCACGCTGCCGTCGCATTCGCCTTCATGGGCGCCATCCTCGGCGGCTGGCAGTAAAGCCCACGCCGAAGATCAATTCGGGTTTGACCCGGATCAACGCAATCCTGCGGCGGGCCGGGCATTGTCCGGCCCATGACACACAAGAAGACCCTGATCATCTATTTCTCCCGCACGGGCAGAACCCGTCGCCTGGCCCAGCGGTTGGCACAATTGCTCGGCGCCGACACCGAAGAAATAAAGTGCTTGCGCTATCGCCTCGGCCTGTTCGGCTGGTGGCGTTACCTGCGCGCGGGATTCGATAGCGTCCAGGGCAATGTGCCGCCCATCAAGCCGCTGAACAAAGACCCGACAGACTACGACCGCATCCTGCTGGGCACACCGATCTGGACCAGCTATCCGTCCCTGCCAATCCGTGCGTTTCTAAAAGACACGCCGAGGCTGCCGCCAAGCGTCGCAGCCTTCCTCACCTATGGCGGCCAGTCCGAGCCGGACAAAGCCTTCGACATGATGGCGGAGATGCTGGGCCAGCCAATCAACCATCGCCTGGCCATCAAGACAGAGGACGGCAAGCTGCCGTACATGGACACCAAAGCGGCCTGCTTCGCCAATAGCCTTGCGAGTGACGCCTAGCTGGCGGCGAAAGCTTCAAAACTGCTTTTCAGCCCGGTGACCGACAGCGCCACAAGCTTGCCGCCATCTTCAGGGGTCGCAAGCGTCGGGTCCGACCCCATGCGGCCATCGGGAAACTTGCTGCGGTAGTCTTCGGCATCCGTGAACCGGCCATTGGGCGCGATCTTGGGGCTGACCTCCGCCGTCTTGATCGAGTCCGGATAGGCCCACTGCGTCACCGCCACCTCGGACGGCGTGGCGTGGCTGCCATGACCCTTGCCATAGGTCTTCATGCACATGTCCATGACGGGCTTGTAGTCCCACCAATTGTCCAGCTTGCATCTAACAGGCCCGCGATTGCTTGCTTCACCGGCAAGCGAGCGGTCCGCGTAAATCTCTGAGAACGCCGCATTGATGGTGGCGATATTGCCGCCATGGCCGTTGAAGAACAGCACCCGCTCAAACCCGTGCACCGCCAGCGACGACACCCAGTCGTGAATGGCCGCAATCATGGTGGAGGGCCGCAGGGTCATGGATCCGGCAAAGCCAAGATGATGCTGCGCGCAGCCTACATTGAAGGTCGGCCCCACCAGAATGTCTGCGTCCTTCTGGGCCTCATGGGAAATGATCTCCGGACATAGCGCATCCGTGCCGATGAGCCCTGTCGGCCCATGCTGCTCGGTCGAGCCGATGGGAATGACAATCGCTTTTGACCGGGTCAGATAGTCATCGACTTCCTGCCAGGTGGAGTGATGCAGCAGCATGTGTGTCAGCCTTTTATAAGATACTCAAATTCGATTTCGTCGCGGATGGGAATGCCCTTCTCGCCGGTCAGGGGAATTTCCGGCTTCAGCTTGCGGGCCTCGGCAATGGCGTTGATGCCCACCCGCGCGATGGTCATCCCGATCACCTGATAGAAGCCGATGGCGCGCAGATTGTCATTCGTCGTCACAAGATGCACGCGATGAACTCCCATGTTCCGCGCCATATCGAACAGATCAAGCATCAGCGCCCGCCCGGCTCCCCGCACCGCACCGGTTGCCGCAAGAGCCACGACTTCAAGCTCGTCACCCTCAATCAGATAGGCAGCCACACCGGCAAATTCATCCCTCGACACAGCCACCCGCGCCGGCAGCGTGAACGGATCGACCTTGCGCCCAAGGGACACCACACTGTCTCCCCATTGCTGGCGCAGCAGGGCGTGAGCATCACGCAGCAGCGCCTCGTCCGGGTCTTGAATGGCAATGTGAGCAGCATCGGTCATGCCCAACAGCTTGACCCAACTCACCGGGTTCCGGCAAATCACCCCATGACAACGATAACGATCCGACCCGCCACGCCTGACGACGCAGCAGCCATCGCTCGGGCCTTCACGCCTGCGCGCGCCGCCATGCCCGGCGTGCCGGTCATCCACACGGCAGAAGAAGACCTGTGGTTCATCACCCACAAGATGCTGCCCGAATGTACAGTCGTGGTGGCAGAAACGGATGGCACCATCGCCGGTGTTGCCGCCTATACAGACACATGGCTTGAACAGCTCTATGTGGACCCGGCCCACCACCGCAAAGGCATCGGGTTGGCACT
>JBCBUN010000007.1:0-14986 GCA_039818145.1 Pseudomonadota bacterium | reverse complement strand
CTTCCACCAAAAAGTCCGCCCCGAAAATCACACCAACCAGCCCCGCCAGAATCGCTGGAATAGCAAAAATGAATTTCGGCGGGATGCCGTCATATTCCTGCACCTCCGCCTGACGACGCTCCGCGGATGGCGCGTTGCGCACGACTTCGGGGCGGACTTTTTGGTGGAAGGCGCGTCCGACATTGCCCGGGCAGCTGGCGTCTCGGAGGCTGTGATCGGTCTGTCACTGGTGGCAGTTGGCACATCGCTGCCGGAGTTGGCGGTGTCGGCCCTGGCTGCCTTCCGCGGGCATGCGGGTGTTGCGGTTGGCAATGTCATTGGGTCCAATATCTCAAACCTGCTTCTCATTCTCGGTACCACAGCCGTGCTTGGTGGTGCACCCGTGGCGGAACAGATTGCGCGGTACGACGTGTGGATCATGGTTGCTGCCACGGCTGTTATGGTGCCGGTGATGGTCAGTGGCATGCGCATCAGTCGGGGTGAGGGTATGGCGTTCCTTGCTGCCTATGTCCTTTACATCGTGTCGCTTTTCACAGGCGTACCGGCCATGATCATGGGCGTCCTCTACGGCTAAGGGGACCGCCTACAAAAGACCAAGTGTGCGCCGCATTTCTGCCCGGAAGCGATGGGAGTGTTCTCCCGCTGCGAAGGGGGTCCTACCTAGTAGGAGACACAGTAATGAGTTTGTGCAGCAAGGGTGCCACGCACACATCAATCATCGCTTCAGTTGCCGTCATCGGCGGTCTGGTTCTTGGAGGCGCTGCGTACGCAGCCTCTCCGGGTGGTGATGACAGTACGTCTGGCAAACATGAATTTGCGTCACCGGAAACAATCGCCAGCATCTGGGGTGAGGACGAGGCTGAGACCGAAGCCACGGATGACGCCACCGACATGTCACCTGAAGGTGTTGATCCCGGTGCACAGGGCGATGCCGATCCTGACACCTATAAGGAGCCCTATGGTGGTTCCGGTGAGGTGGAAGAGTTGGAGGATGATACGTCTGATGATGACGTTCTGCTCAACGACGGAACGCGGCTTGAATAGGCCCAACGCGACGACCTGAAACGAGTGCAGGCCCCGCTACCGAAGTTGGCGGGGCCTGCTTGCTTGTTTTACTCGCTCTAGGCGGGCACATCTGCCAGCAATATCTCAGCAGCTGTGTCGCCGATGACTTCGACGCTGATGTCGGCAACGTTTTTCAGCGCAGCACCTTCGCGTGCGCTGACGCGTTCGCCATTCACCAGAACATCGCCCGAGGCAGGAACGAGGTAGGCGTAGCGTCCCTCACCAAGTGCGTGGGTGACGCTTTCGCCAGCTTTCAGCGTTGCGCCATACACGGCTGCATCTGCACGAATGGGCAAGGCACCTTCGTGTCCCTGACCGGACGCAAGCGCCACAAGTCCGCCGGACCTGTCTTCCTTGGGGAACCGTGCCTGATCCCATTGGGGAGTTCCTCCGGGTTCGGACGGCGCAATCCAGATCTGGAAAATGCGGGTCGCTTCATCTTCGCGGTTATGTTCTGCATGCTGAATGCCGTCGCCGGCAGACATCACCTGAACATCACCTGCTTCGGTGCGGCCTTCATTGCCCAGATGGTCCTTGTGGGTGATGGCACCGTCGCGCACATAGGTGATGATCTCCATGTCGCGATGACCATGCAGATCGAAGCCTGTGTGGGGTTCGATCGTATCATCATTCCAGACCAGCAGGCTGCCCCACCCATTTCGACCTACATGGCGGTGAGGTCCGAAATTGAAGTGATGGTACGCATCCAGCCAGGGAAGGCGGGTGTGGGGGTGATCGTCAAACTTACGGATATCAACCATGTGAGCCTCCATTGCGTGAGAGTGCATTTGCAATGCGCAGAGGGTCTGCGCGGTGTGTAGGTCTCAATATGGAGATCTTTGAGCGCAGGATAACGGGCGCTGTTGGCACAACAATTTTTCTGGTGTGGAAACAATGGTGAATGCCGGAAACTCCCGAATATGTGACCACACACCGGTTTGTTTGATTGGTGTTTGCTGCTGCCTTCAGTAACCATGGCCAGGTGGGGTGGACATTCATCAAGGAGCGAATTGGATGAATAAGTATCTCAAGCTTGCCTTTGCAGGCGCTGGACTAGCGTTGGGAGGTCTGGTTGTACCTGCTGCGGCTGAGACGAGCACGACCGTTAAGGCATCCACACCCGTCAATGCCGTGGTGCTGCCATCAGACAGTGATGCATTGCGGTCACTTGAGCATCAGCACCGCCGGATCGTGCGGACGG
Organism: Pseudomonadota bacterium; assembly: GCA_039818145.1. Lineage (GTDB taxonomy): Bacteria > Pseudomonadota > Alphaproteobacteria > CGMCC-115125 > CGMCC-115125 > Pyruvatibacter. The sequence continues at coordinate 12,720 of JBCBUN010000007.1, read as the reverse complement.
CCATTCGGCAGTGCAATTCCAGCCAGATCAAGCAACGCGGAATTATTGTCAATCCGTGCGTGATCAGTGGCGTCATTCACGGCATTGAGCTTGCGGACGACCCGCAGCTCGCCGCCTATGACGCAGCCCTTCCAAAGCAGGCACGGTTTGATGACCGTCGACCGCAATCCATCTGGCGCACGGTAGCGCGCCGACATGCGGCAGCATCCGAGCTTCACTGAAACAAAAAGGGCGGCTGTGTGGAGCCGCCCTTTTGCATTCAGTTTGTTGAGATTGACGGTCTAGACCGGTTCCCAGGTAAACACGCTGCCGGTGTTGCCCAGGTCCAGCATGTCCGCTTTCATGGCAGGGAAGCCATGCTCGAGCAGTGTCTCCGGTGACCAACCTTCCATGCGTGTCATGCCGCGCAGCGGACGTGACTGACTCATCAGGAAAACTTCATTGCCGCGGGCAACGAAGATCTGACCGGAAACGTCAGACGGTGCTGACAGGCCAATGGCAAGCTGTGCCACCTGGTCCGCACGCATGGCGTTCTTCATGCGCTCGACGCGCTTCTGGCTTTCTTCGTCCTTCACCGGAATGGTTGCGATCATCCGTGTCCATGCAAATGGTGCGATGATGTTGGAGCGCACATTCTTCATGGCGCCTTCCATGGCGATGATGCGAGACAGACCGGCGACACCCATCTTGGCGGCGGCGTAGTTGGCCTGACCGATATTGCCGATGATGCCGGACGTGGACGTGAAGAGAACGTAAGCGCCATCCTCCTGCTCACGGAAGTGATTTATGGTCGCGCGGGTCACATTGTATGCGCCGTTAAGATGCACATTGATGACTGCATCCCAGTCTTCGTCGTCCATCTTGTGGAACATCTTGTCGCGCAGAATGCCGGCCGGGTTGATGACCACGTTGAGGCCACCGAACTCGTCCATGGCCTGCTGGAACATGTGGTCTGCGCCCTTGCGGTCGCTGACGCTATCAGAGTTGGCAACGGCTTCACCGCCGGCAGCCTTGATCTCATCGGCCACGTCCTGGGCCGGGCTTGAATCACCTTCGTCGCCACCGGCGACGCTGCCGCCCAGATCGTTGATGACGACCTTTGCGCCTGCACGTGCCGCCAGGACCGCACATTCCTTGCCAATGCCGCGGGCAGCGCCTGTAACCAGAACCACTTTTCCGTCAAGAACACCCATCTGTGCCTGTCTCCCTTACATGTTTTGAAGATCGTATTTGACGGGCAAGCTAGCGCCAACGGGTCGCATGTCCAAGGGCCGTGAGTCAAATACGGGGCAAATATTGGTTGCTGCTGATGAGCGAGCCATGATATCTGCCGTGCACATATGAGCGTTTCCGCGTTCACGCGGAACCAACCGGGATCAACTTACGCAATGATTTTGCGCTGCCAGCGACGACGACCCATGACGCGCCCTGCGTCGGCTATGGCATTCGCCAGCCGATCCAAGCGCGCATCGTGCTTCGTGCGCCCTGCAGCCGCCGCGTAACCGGTAGGCGGCTCAACCGGGCGGCGGCACGCTTCGTCTCGCTGTCAAAAGACCGGTTGATCAGGATACCTTGTTCCCATGCCGCCTCATTCTTCTTCACCATCGCAATCCTCTGCACCCTTTGTCGTCCGGCCCCAGACGTCCGGCCATACCACGGCCGTTGACCGTCTTCTGGATCTGGCTTTTGGGCCGGGCCGTTTTGCCAAGGCCTCCTACCGGCTGCGGGAGGGTGTGGATCCCATCGACAGTCTGTCGTTTGTTGCCGAGTACATTAACGTTGCCGGACCAAGAGGCGACACGGAGGAGAAGCTCGCCGGCAGCATCCGTTACTGGCCGATTCAAATCGGGCCGAACGCGGAAGGGATGGTGACGGACGCGCTGTTGCTGGGACCGCTTGCTGTTGCCCCCGACCTGCAAAGCAAAGGAGCCGGGTTGGCTTTGATGGCGGCAAGTCTCGCTGCTGCAAAGGAGCAAGGACACAAGCTGGTGTTTCTGGTGGGAGACTTGCCGTACTACCAGCGGGCCGGGTTTTCAAAAGTGCCAGCCGGTCAGGTCGTGATGCCGCAGCCCTATGATCCCGAGCGTCTCTTGTGGATTGCCCTTGAACCGGGTGCGGATGCGGGTGTTGCGGGAGCCATGTTGCGTCCGCGTGGACTTTAGCCTCTAGCGGCCTTCGCGGCGCCACGCCAGCATGAAAGCGCCCAGCGAAATCAACAGTGCGAACTCGGGGCGGATCAGCGTGTGTTCGCTCACTGCCCGCACGGCATATTCGCTGTTGGCATTGAGGCCGATCCAGTCCGAGCCTGATGCATTGCGCCCGGGGCGGATGCGGCGGATTGTCGGAACGTCAGCGTCCGCAAGATAGCGCGTGCTGCCTTTTGTTTCCGTTACGAGCTCTGCGACCTGAGTGTCGGTGACACGCACATCTGCGAACTCTTTGGGGTTGAGCGGACCGGCAGCGGTGATGGCTGTCTGGGTTCCATCGTCCAGCCGGTAGAGACCCATCTGGTCAATTTCCATGCGCGCGGTGAAGAGGCCGGGGCCTTCTTCGGTCAGTCGGATTTCTTCCGTCGTGCCATCAGGTTTGGTGACGGTTACTGGCGGCACGTTCTCGCCCATGGTCTGGCGGGTGATGGAGAGCGTGTTGCCCTGTGCGCGGGCCTGCAGCTTTTCTTCTTCCAGATCCGGCTCCTTCATCAGCCAGTGAGCCAGGCGGCGCAGCATTTCGGCCTGCGGGCCGCCGCCTTCATAGCCGCGCGTCCATAGCCATGCGTGGTCGGACAGGAGTTGTGCAACGCGGCCTTCGCCGACACGGTCCAGCACCATCAGCGGTTTTTCACCGGGGCCTTCCATCAATGTGTTCCCGGCTGCCTGTTCGGCATCAATCAGCCGGAACCAGCGGCCCCAGTTTGGGGGTGATTGGTCAGCGCCCGGTAGACCGGATGTCACGGGATGGCGCTGGCCGATGTCGGTGACTTGCGGGTAGTAGCCTTCAGCAATGATTTCGCCGGTGGGCGCGGCTGGAAGCACGCCGGCCAGTGGTGTGCGGAAGATGGAGAAGGGCGACGCAAAGTCCGGGCCCGCAGCCATGAGCAAAGCGCCGCCATTGTCCACGTAGTTGGCCACGTTCTGCAGATAGGACACCGGCAACACGCCACGGCGGCGGTAGCGGTCGAAGATGACCAGATCAAACTCCTGCAGCTTCACCGAGAACAGTTCGCGGGTCGGGAAGGCAATCAACGACAGCTCATTGATGGGTGTGCCGTCCTGCTTTTCGGGTGGGCGCAGAATAGTGAAGTGCACGAGGTCAACAGCAGGATCGGCCTTGAGCAGATTGCGCCATGTGCGCTCACCTGCGTGCGGTTCGCCGGAGACCAGCAGCACCCGCAACCGGTCGCGAATGCCATTGGCGATGGCGACGGCGCGGTTGTTTTCAAGAGTGATCTCGGAGGGGCCGGCGGCGGCTTCAATCTCGATGACGTTTTCGCCGCCATGCTCCAGCTCGATTTCGATTTCCTGGGTGATGCCGGTGGTGACGGTGACAGGTGGCAGCGGTTCGCCGTCAACATGCAGGATGATGTCAGCAGGAGCCGGGCCAGCTCTGGATCCGCGATCATCCACGCGCAGTTTGAGGGTGATGCTTTCGCCGACGATCGCAAAGCGGGGCGCGTCTTCGATGGTCAGAATGCGGTCCGCTTCGTCCGGGCTGCCGGTCAGCAACGCATGAAACGGTGCGCCGGTGGTGGCCAGTGCGCGGGGCGCCAGATCATGTATCTGACCGTCGGTAACGGCGATGATCACTGCCAGGCGTTCGGGCGGGACATCGCCAATGGCGCTTTCAATGGCAGAGAAAAGCTGTGTGCCGCCGCTGTCGCTGGTTTGCGTCATGGCCAGCGTGTCAGTCACATCGACTTCGCGGACGTCCAGTCCTGTTTCTGCTTCCAGGCTGGTGCGCAGAGCATCGGCGGTGGCGTCCGTCAACGACGTGCGGTCCTTGAGCGTGTTTGATTGGGAGCGGTCAACCACAAGCACCGCAACATCGGTGACCGGCTCGCGGTCTTCACGCAGAGCTGCGGGATTGAGCAGGGCAATGACCAATGCGGCATAGGCAATGATGCGCCACCACGCACCTGCACCTCGCCGCCACAGGCTGACAGCAATGAGCGTGACAGCGAACACAATGGCGACGGTCAGCAGGCCGTCAGATACCAGAGGTGAAAAACTGATCTGCCAGGTGGCATCCATCACTGACCCAGCCTTTCAAGCAGGGCGGGGACATGCACCTGGTCCGCCTTGTAGTTGCCGGTCAGGGCGTACATCACGAGATTGACGCCGAAGCGGCGGGCCATTTCACGCTGTCGTTCGCCACCGGGCACTGGCTGCGCCATGGGCAGGCCGCGCGCATCAATTGCCCAGGCGGCAGCAAAATCATTGGAGCCGATAAGCAGGGGCGTCACACCGTCCTGATTGAGTGTGCCGGGGCTGGAGGTGGCGTCGCCGCGTGCTTGCACCCACAGGTCACCACCGGCCCATCGGCCGGGGAATGTTCGCAACAGGTAGAATGCTTTGGTGAGCACATGGTCTTCGCCGACAGGCTCAAGCGGTGGCACATCGAGGTTGCCCAGCAGCGCGCGCAGGGCGTCGTTTCCCGGCGATGATCCAATGGCCTCAATGCGCTGGTGGTCCATGGTGTCAAAAAGGATCGTGCCACCACGCTTCATGTAGTTGTCAACGCTGGCAAGAGCCTCGGCAGACAGTGCAGGTTGGCTTGGCAGCACCGGCCAATAGAGCATGGGGTAGAAAGCAAGTTCATCGCTTTCCACATTCACGCCCAATGGCTCGGCAGGCTCAATGGCGGTGCGGCTGCGCAGAACCTGACTGAGGCCCGACAGGCCGGCACGGCTCATTTCATCCACGGTCGCGTTGCCGGTGATGACGTAGGCGAGGCGTGTATCAAGGGTTGCCAGAAGCGCTACATCGTCGCCTGCCTTGGCGCCCTCCTGAGCGAGTGCCTGATCACTCAGCGGAATGAGAAGGGCCGCGGCCAACAGGACGGACGTTCCGGTACCCAGTCTAGCGGCCAGCGCAGGCGGTACTCTCAGGCGGCCGGACAGGACAAGAGCGATCAGCCCATCGAAGAGCAGTAGCGCCAGTGCGAATGTCAGCAGCCAAGGCTTGAGGTCAGTTTCACTGGTGCCTGCGTAAGCGGTTCTTGTCGCGGCAAACGAGGTGTCCAGCGGCGTCAGCACTGTATCGGACGCGATGACGTTCAACGCGCGGAAACCATCCGGCGTGCCGTAGAGTCCCGGCGGATGCGCCGGTGAGGGGCGCAATGCATCAATTTCCTTTTGGGCGACCGGCTGTGCCAGCGGGGCGGGCGCAACCAGACGCCCATTGCCATCAAGGGATTGATAGGGGGGCAGGAGCTGTGTTGTGTCGGCGTCGTTGGTGCCGGTGCCGCGGCTCAGATCAAGCAGGCGACGGAGCATCTCAACATACAGACCTGAGAGTGGCAGGTTCGACCAGTCCGTGTCTGCTGATACATGGAAAAGCACGACCCAGCCTTCGCCACGCTGGGCAGCGGTGACGAGTGGTGTGCCGTCGGTCAGTCGTGCCCATGTGTTATCGGTGAGGTCGCTTGAGGGTTCGGCCAGAACCTGACGATTGATCTCAACGTCATCAGGAATAGGCAGTCCCGCGAAGGGGCTCGACTCTTCAAAAGGAGCCAGTCCCTGAGGTGCTGCCCATGTGAGTGCACCGCCAAGCGCGCGCCCGCCGCCGCGCAGATCAACCGGCATCAAATCATCAGTGTTGGCGGCAAGGCGCGGTCCGGCAAAGCGCACAAGCGTGCCGCCGGTCTCTACCCAGTTGCGAACGAGGTCCGCATCATTGCCCACAAGTTGGCCGACATCGGCGGTGATGAGCATGGACAGGGGACGCGATAGAAGGTCTTCAACTTCAGACGTGTCATCCCCGGTTCGTGCTTCACGGATTTCAGCAAACGGGCTGGTGGCGCGGCGCAGATAATAGAGGTCAGAGAGGAGCGGCTGCGCATCGTCTGCTTTGCCGCCACCGGCCACAAGGCCGACAGTGCGCCGCTGCCAACGATCATCCAGCAAGGTCACCGCACCGGCGGACTGTTCGCCGGTGATGGCGATGCGGGTGATGGCATTGCGGAGTTCCAGCGGCATGTCGATGGTGACGGTGCGTTGGGTCTCGCCATCGGCAAAGGCAAAGTCAGTTTCTGAAAGACGCCGGTCGCCGGACCCAAAGGCAGCAATCCTGCCACCACGCTGACCATCGCCGGCAGGGCGGATGATCGTCACATCAAGTGTCTGGCCAATCTGTGAGGGTGGCCGAATGGCCAGGGCGAGGTCGTCGGGCGCCGGAGAAACAAGCGTAATGTCACCATGGCGTGCGAGGTCATCGGCAAAGGCCTGCGCCATCGGACTGCCATTTGCGTCACCCAGACCGTCGCTCAACCAGACGACCTGCCATTCGCCCTGATTTGGGAGGCTTGCCTGCGTCAGTCTGGTGGCGGCTGCGGCAAAGTCTGAGCCGAGCGCCCGAGGGGTCAGCGCGGCGGCAAAGGCAGACGCATCGTCTGCGGTCATGACATTCAGTGTGGCCGCATTAGCGCGGGGTGTGGTTGGGAGAACCACCACATCGCGCTCGGCGCGCCGGGCATTGGCAAGAAGGCCATCCAGCGTTGCGGCACGGCGGTTCCAGCCCGGGGCTGCGGCCCAGCTGTCATCCACCACCAGCAGAAGCGGGCCTGAGCCTTCCTCGGTGGTTGTCGGATTTACGACTGGTTCGGCAAAGGCAAATATCAACAGTGTGGCGGCGAGCAGCCGAAGTGCCATCAGCCACCACGGGGTCTGTGCGGGTGTTTCGTCTTCATCGTTGAGACCCAGCAGCAGTTGGATGGCCGGGAAGCGCACGCGATTTGGGGCAGGCGGCGTCACGCGCAGCAGCCACCAGATGACCGGCAGGGCAGCAAGGCCAATAAGGGCGAGTGGTGCGGCAAAACCGATTGGACCAAGACTGAGCATGTTCTAGCCCTCGCTTGGAAGAGGCGCGCCGGACAAAGCCGCGTGCAGGGCAAGCACGGCTGTCTGGGGAGGGCGGTCGGTGCGATGGGTCGTGAACGTCCAGCCAAATCGGCGGGTGGCAGCACGCAGCGCCTCGCGATGGCTCAACAGCTTTTTCTGATAGGCGCTGCGAATTGTTTCCGCGCGGCCGAATGTCAGTTTTTCACCTTCCTCGACGCCTTCAAATTCCGTGCGGCCGCTGAAGGGCAAATCTTCTTCTGCGGGATCAAGGATCTGCAGCAGATGTCCGCGTGTGCCAGCGGTGGCATGGCTTTGAATGCGGGCCGCAATGTCATCAGGGTCAGACAGAAAATCGCTTACCAGCACAGCCCGTGAAAAGCGCGGCAGTGCGTCAGCCGGAATGTCGCTTTGCGCCTTCGGGTTTGGTGTGGCGAGCCGGTGTGCCATGCGGCGCAATGCGGTGCGTCCTGAGGCTGGCGGCAGCGGTTCACCGAGACCGGCGATGCGTTCACCTGCACGCACGAGCAATGTGGCCGTTGCCAAAGTGATGACCATGGCGCGGTCCAGTTTGCTGGGTGCGCGCCTGGACGAAGTAAAATCCATGGAGGCTGACCGGTCACACCACAGCCACACAGTCTCAGCCGCTTCCCATTCATGCTCGCGCACATACAAACGGTCGGAGCGGGCGGACTGGCGCCAGTCAACCAGATGGGCGCTGTCGCCCTGCTGGTAGCGTCGGAACTGCCAGAAGGTTTCGCCGGGGCCTGTTCGTTTGCGGCCATGCATGCCCGGCGCGACGGTGGCTGCGATGCGTTCGGCCTCTACAAGCAGAGGCGGTAGGGCATCGGCCAGCTCTTCCGCCTCGCGGCGTTGCGGCGTGCGGCCATAGGCGGAGCCATCACCGGCGGGGCGTCCGGCGAGAGTAGATGTATCTCTTTCGGCCGAAGCTTTGGCCATCTACGGGTTACTCCTGACCAGCATCTGGTCTCGTGGATGCTCTAGCGAAACGGCCGGCACAGCCGGTCAATGACGCCGGAAACGGTTGTGCCTTCTGCGCGGGCTGCAAACGTCAGGGCCATGCGGTGGCGCAGGATCGGATCAGCCAGTTCCACCACGTCGTCAACGCTCGGCGCATAGCGACCATCCATCAGGGCCTTGGCGCGCACTGCCAGCATAAGCGCCTGACTGGCGCGGGGGCCGGGGCCCCAGGCAACCGTCTCGCGTACTTCCTCAAGTTCGGTTTCTTCCGGACGGGCGCTGCGCACAAGCTGGAGGATGGCATCCACCACGCTCTCACCCACGGGCATGCGGCGGACAAGGCGCTGCGCTGCTTCCACATCTTCATGACGCATCACGGCAGTGGCTGCAGCTTCCGCGTCGCCGGTTGTTTCCAGCAGCATGCGGCGCTCGGCTTCAAGGTCGGGGTAGTTGACATCGATCTGCATCAGGAAACGGTCGAGCTGTGCTTCCGGCAGCGGGTAGGTGCCTTCCTGCTCAAGCGGGTTTTGTGTCGCGAGTACATGGAAGGGGCGGGGCAGTTCATGGCGCTGGCCTGCTACCGTCACGTGCTGCTCCTGCATGGCCTGCAGCAAAGCGGATTGTGTACGCGGGCTGGCGCGGTTGATTTCGTCGGCCATCAACAGTTGGCAGAACACCGGTCCCTGAATGAACCGGAAGGCGCGGCGTCCACCGTCACCTTCTTCCAGCACTTCCGAGCCCACAATGTCGCCGGGCATCAGGTCAGGCGTGAACTGGATGCGGCGGTCATCAAGGCCGAGCACAATGCCGGTGGTATGGACCAGGCGTGTTTTGGCAAGGCCGGGCACACCGACAAGCAGGCCATGGCCGCCGGCAAGGATGGTTACCAGAACCCGCTCAATCACCTGATCCTGGCCAAAAACCAGCCGGCCAATGGCGTCCTTGACGCGGGTGATCTGTTCGCCGGTCTGTTCAACCGCACGGATTACGTCGTCGTTGGCTTCACTCAGAGAGGTCATGACCCTACATATATCCTCATAGGCACCCATTCCCATCTTAAGGAACGGTAAGATGATTGCCGCGGGCAGCAACGGCGAGTTGTCGAAAACGCCTGTGTTCAGATTATGACTCTACCCTAAAAGCAGGCACCATGAGTGACACGACTGACCAGGATGTTGTTGAAATGGCCGTGATGGGCCTCAAAGAAGCCGAATTGGCCTCCAAGTCGGGCCTGCCGCCTGTGGACAAGTGGCATCCGGAGCGAAAACACAGCATCGACATGCGAATCGCCCGCGACGGCTCCTGGCACTATCAGGGAGGCGAAATTTCACGTGCCAAGCTGGTGAAACTCTTCGCGTCCATTCTCATTCGTGAGGAAGATGGCAGCTATCATCTGGTTACGCCGGTTGAGCAGGCACAGATCATTGTTGAAGATGTGCCCTTTGTTGCTGTGGCCATGCAGCAGGCCGGAGAAGGCACGCAACAGACGCTGGCATTCACAACCACTGTTGGTGACGTGGTGGTTGCCGGGCTTGATCACGCGCTGCGCTTTGAGCTTGATCCGCAGACGGATGAACCAGCGCCGTATGTGCATATCCGTGGCGAAGGAAGCAGTGCCCTTGAGGCGCGTATCAACCGGGCCGTCTATTATGACCTTGTGGACCTCGGCACGACGCACACTGTTGAGGGCGAAGAGTGGTTTGGCGTTTGGAGTGGCAATGTGTTCTTCAAGATGCAGCGTGCCGCTGAATTGGGTGTTGAATAGGAAAAGTCTGGCTGATGCGTCCCTCTGACGAATTTCGCTCCCGTGTCATGGCCGGGCTTCGCAAGGACCCGCCGGGTCTGGTGGAGCCGGACGGTTTGCTCAATGGCGACTTCAAGCTCAATGATCCGGACGACATTGATGAGAGCACGGCCATTCGTGAAGCGGCCGTGCTGGTGCCGCTGATCGAGCACGCTGACGGCATTCACGTGTTGCTGACAGAGCGGTCAGGGGATTTATCCAGCCATGCGGGGCAGGTGGCGTTTCCCGGTGGTCGCATTGACCCCGAAGACGATGGGCCGGTGGACGCGGCTTTGCGCGAGGCTGAAGAAGAAGTCGGCCTGGACCGCAGCTTTGTCGATGTAGTCGGCTTTCTGGATGCGTATGAGACCGGCACGCGGTTTCGCGTGGTGCCGGTTGTCGGCTTTGTGAAGCCGGGTTTTGAACTGACGCTTAATCCCGGTGAGGTGGATGAAGCCTTTGAGGTGCCGCTGGCATTTTTGATGGATCCCAAAAACCACGAGCGCCATTCAGCTACGTGGAAGGGCAAGAAACGCACTTTTTATGCGATGCCCCATGATGGTCATTACATATGGGGGGCGACGGCAGGTATGATCGTCAATCTCTATGAGCGTGCGTTTGCGCGTTCTCTTGATCTAACGCAGGGCGCTTGAGCGCGAGGACGCTTTATCATGCTGAGAATTGTTCTGATCCAGCTTCTGCTGTTCGCGATACCCTTCATCGTGTGGGCGCTTTACGTGTTGATGGTGCAGCGGCGCAGCCTTGCGTCCGGTGGCGCATTCAATGATGCCCCCATTGCCTGGCTGCTGGGGGCGGGCACCGCCATGGTGGCTGCGGGGCTTGTCTATCTGGCGGTCTTCAGCGGCACGCCGGCAGGTGAGGGGCAATATGTGCCGCCGCGCCTGGAGAATGGCCAGATCATTCCCGGGCATATTGAGCCCGCGGGAAACACGCCCGTTGAGACCGAATAGACTTTTCAAGACTGATATTCCGGAGAACCCGATTTATGGCTGCCGACATTCCTTCGATCAAACATCAGATCTGGCTCCGCGATGCTGAGACGCAAAAGGTGATGTCCGCCCTCAGTGACGGTGCGACCGCGCGCTTTGTCGGCGGGTGCGTGCGCAATGCGTTGCTTGGGGTGCCAGTTTCAGACGTCGATATTGCCACCAGTGATGAACCGGCAAGTACGACGGCAAAGCTCGAGGCTGCCGGATTCAAGGTCGTACCCATTGGTGCGGACCATGGCACGGTCATGGCCGTGGGCGCGGAGCGGAATTACGAAGTCACGACGCTGCGGGTTGATGTCGAAACAGATGGCCGCCACGCGGACGTTGCTTTTACGCAGGACTGGCAGGGGGACGCTGAACGTCGCGACTTCACCATGAATGCGCTCTACGCGGATGCCGACGGTACGGTGCATGATCCGCTGAGTGGCTATGATGACCTCAAGGCCCGGCGTGTGCGGTTCATCGGAGATGCTGAGACGCGCATCAAGGAAGACTATCTGCGTGTTCTGCGGTTCTTCCGGTTTCATGCGGCCTATGGCGTAGGCGATCTTGATGCGCCAAGTCTGCAGGCCTGTGCGGCCAACCGTGATGGGTTGGCCCAGCTGTCTGCTGAGCGCATACAGGTTGAATTGCTGAAACTGCTGGGGGCTGACAATGCAGGCCCCGTTGTGCGCGCCATGGCAGCGGCGGGCATCATGGGTGACGTGTTGCCGGAGGCCTCACGCCTCGACCGGTTTGAGCGTGTGCTCGACATTGAAGTGACGCAACTGTTCTCAAGCGATCCGGTGTTGCGCCTTGGGGCGATCGTGGATGGTGAGGAGGCTGCGGCAAGTGCGGCCAAGCGCCTTCGGTTGTCCAATGCTGATCGCGACCGGCTTGCCGCCATGCATACGGACCAGACCAAGATCGTCTGCTACCTGTCGATGCGGGAAGTGCGTCGTGCGCTCTATGGCATGGGGCTTCAACTGTTCAAGGACCGGGTGATGCTCGGCTGGGCAGACGATGGCAAGACCACCAATGCTTTTCAGTGGCGCGCGCTACTCGCCATGGCGGACACATGGGAGCGCCCTGAGATACCGCTCTCAGGCTCAATGATCAAAGCTGCCGGTGTGCCCGAAGGTCCTGAGATTGGCCGGGTACGTGACGAGGTCGAGGAATGGTGGATCGACTCCGATTTCACGGACGACGAGTTCTCCATCATTGAGCGACTGAAGGCTGTTGTTCAGGCTACGGTCTACTAGGCATATTGCCCTGATCAAAAGTCTGATCGGTGCCAGCCATGCGAACCATTGGTCTTGTCCTTTACGGTGTCTTTGCGTCAGGCAGTGCGCTTGCGCTTCCCCTGCTCCTGACGGCTGCGCTGCTGCCTGATGGGACCTGGTACTGGGCGCAGGCGCTTGTCGCCATAGGGGTTTTTGCGGTGATGCAGGCTGTGGGCATTGTTGTGCTGATGGCTGTCAACCCGCAGAGCATCGAGGTGCGCAACCAGAGCATTCTGTCCGGTGAGGACAAGAAGCAACCTCTTGCAGATCGCATCGTTTCGACATTCCTGGTTCTGACCATGTTTGGACTTTTAGTGTTCACTCCGATCGATGTTTTTGAATTGCGCTTGATGGAGCCTGTGTGCGCGACAGTGGCACTGTTTGGAGGCGGGCTGGCGATTGCCGGTCTTGTCTGTACTTACGTCGCAGTGGGGCAGAACGAGTTTGCCGCGCCCAACGTCCAGGACCAATCCGATCAGGGACAGCACGTTATTGATACGGGCATCTATGGTATTGTGCGGCATCCGTTTTACACGGGCTTGCTGGCCTTCTTTGTCGGGCTGGTTTTGTGGCTTGGCAGTTACCCGGCAGTGATTGCCTGTGGATCACTGGCCTTCTTTCTGGTTGTGCGTG
>JBCBUN010000006.1:0-16024 GCA_039818145.1 Pseudomonadota bacterium | reverse complement strand
CTGCTTGCAGACGCCGCCGAGAAGAATCCGGACGGTCTGCTGGCAGAGACATATATGTCGTCCGATACCGGCAAGGTCTACGCACTGCTCGCCGAAGCAACGGGGCACATCGGTTAGGGTTTGAAGCTGGCGAGCCTAGCTCGCGGGCACCGCCTGATTGCTTGTTTCAGCTGCCCAGCTGACGACGTCACGCACAACCTTTTGTGTAGCCACGTTCATGGCGGTCACAACGTCCGCAACATTGTCTGAGCCTGCGTTCTCACGCGCTTCAAACGTGCGGCCATCCAGCACTTTACGCCCATCCAGCCAGATGACCTTGGCACTGAGACGCACAACGACTTCCGCTGTCGCTGCGCCGTCACCGGCAGGCATTACCCGTGCTTCAAAATCGCGCAGGTCACTCACAAGCGAAACATTTGGCCGCACCGACACGGCCTGCCGTGAGGCGGACATCTGCAACCCGGCATGCTCAAATGTCTCGACAATCAGGTCCTGCAGCATGCGCGGTGCCCGGTCCGTCCACCGTGCGCCGGTGAAATACTGCAGCGCGTGGGGACCGGTATAGACCGCAATACGGTCCGTATCGAGCGCCCGTTCGGCGGCAGGTTCTTCCACCATCAGCTGCCAGCCATTGGCCGTCATGAGAGTTGAATAATCAGATGGTGCCTTGAGGCCATACAGCGTACTGGCTGTATCGCCGCCAGGCAGGATGCCTGCACAACCAGCCGTCAGAACTGCAAGAGACCCTGCTGTCAGCGCTGCCCTGAGGACAGACTTCACCCGTCGCGCCATCGTCAATTGCCATACTCCGCAGGCTCGTTACCGAGCAAAAATTCTGTTGGATTGCGTTCCAGTTCAACGACCAGCCGGTCAACAGACCCGATCATCCGACGCGTGTCGCGCAGCAGCCGATCCACCTCGGGAACACTGCTGTTAGAGAGTTGATCAAGCGCCGGGCGGGTTTCAGCGACGAGCACACGCGCATCTTCCGCCAGCGCCCCATAGGAGCCTGCCGCCTGCTCGATCTCGCCGACGGCACCATTCATCTTCTCGGTGATCTCGGCAATCTGCTCAGACGCCCGCGCCAGGTTCTTGACGATCTGGTCGATCTCTTCGTGATTGGACGCGATCGTCCCTGTCACCGTTTCCACGTCGCGGACGGTCGCGGAAAGCTGGCCTTCGTTTTCACCCAGAAGCCGGTCAACGCGTACCAGCAGGTCATTGGCAGCAGTCAGGATCAACGGCGCGGATGTAATCAGCTGCTGCACCGCCGAGCGGTCTGCGATGATGATCGGATAGTCATTGTCGCCTTCCGCTTCCAGCAGCGCGCTGGAGGGTGTCCCGCCGGTGATCTCGATAAAGGCCACTCCGGTGATCCCCTGGAATTCAAGCCGCGCCTGGCTATCCACCTTCACCGGCGTGCGCCCGTCCACATTGATGCGGACATTTACAAGCCGTGGGTCCGCACCAAGAGCAATCTCTGTGACCTCGCCCACTTTGATGCCGTTGTACCGGACGTCCCCGCCTTCAGACAGGCCGGCCACCGACCCGTCAAAGATCACGTCATAGGTCTGCAATTCCGCGTCGCCTTCAAACCCGGTCAGCCAGACCAGAAACAGAAATGCAGCCACAACCGTGGCCGCCGAGAAGGCGCCAATCAGTATGTAATTTGCCCGTGTTTCCACGTTTTATCCGCCCTCTGACTTCCGCTAAGACGTTGCTCTGGCCACAGCACCGGCTGCCGCCCGGGACCTGGGCCCCTGAAAATACTCCTGTATCCACGCGTCGGAATGCGTTGATACCTCACTTATGGGGCCGATCACCATAACACGCCGTTCCGCCAATACCGCCACACGGTCACAAATAGCGTAAAGACTGTCCAGATCGTGGGTGACCATGAACACCGTCAGCCCGAGCGCATCCTTCAGTTGGCGGATCAACGCGTCATAATCGGCGGCACCAATGGGGTCGAGACCGGCCGTTGGCTCATCCAGAAACACAATCTCCGGATCAAGCGCCAGCGCCCGCGCCAGTGCCGCGCGCTTGCGCATGCCGCCAGACAATTCACTGGGGTGCTTTGGTCCCGCAGATGGGGGCAGCCCGACCATGGCAATCTTTTCAGCCGCCAGTTCATCCATCAGCTTCTGCGGCAGATTGAGATGTTCGCGCATGGGCACCTGGACGTTCTGCGCCACCGTCAGCGCTGAAAACAGCGCACCATCCTGAAACGCGACACCCCAACGCTGTTCGACCGCCTTACGCGCCTCGCCCTCAAGGGACGCCACATCCTGGCCAAACACGCGGACCGTGCCGGCGTCGGGTCGCTTGAGGCCCACAATCGTCCGCAGCAGGACGGATTTACCTGTACCCGATCCCCCAACAACGCCCAGCACTTCCCCCTTGCGCACATCCAAGCCCAACTGGTCATGGATGACTTGGCTGCCAAACTGATTGCGCAGATTGCGGACCTGAATGATGTTTTCATGCTCCGCCATGCTCAATACCCCACCGCCGTGAAGAAGATGGCGAACAGGGCGTTGAGGACGATGACCGTGAAGATGGCTTTCACCACGGATGATGTCGTCCGCTCACCCACGGATTCCGCACTGCCCGTCACCCGCATGCCCTCAAGGCACCCGATGACCGCAATGGCCATGGCCAGGAACGGCGCTTTGATGAGCCCCACAAAGAATGTGTTTGATGCCACCGCCGCATCAACGCGCTGCAGATAGATCTGCGGCGAGATATCCAGCGCAAAGTAAGTGACGACCCCACCGCCAAGCAGCCCCATGATATCGGCAATAAAGGTCAGCACCGGCAGCATCAGCACCAGCGCGATCACCCGCGGCGCCACCAGAACCGCTATCGGATCCATGCCCAGCGTCCGCATGGCATCAATTTCTTCTCGCACTTTCATGGAGCCGATCTCAGCGGTGAACGCACTGCCGGACCGACCGGCAACAATGATGGCGGTGATCAGAACCGCCAGTTCCCGCAACATCGAGATGGCGACCAGATTGACGGTGTACACCTCCGCACCAAACAATTTCAGCTGCGACGCGCCCTGCTGCGCCAAGACGGCGCCGATCAGGAATGTCAGCAGAGCGACAATCGGCACCGCATTGAGCCCGACCCGCTCCATCTGGCTCACGACGGAGGTGAGACGCAATGTCCGCGGACGGACAATCACCTTGCCGATGACCGCCAGCACCAGTCCAACCATATTGAGCATGGCCACGACTTCGCTGACCAAGGTCACAACAGCCCGGCCCATCCGTTCGGCGATGGCCTCCAGAACCGTCCCACGGTCCGGTTCCACGTCGCAGGGCTGGTCGCTTTCCCGCGCTAGCTCAATCAGGCCGGATTGCGTGGCGTCAGCCCCGCTGATGTGCACGTCGGCTCCGGCTTCTGCCAGGTCCCGCCGCGTGCGATGCACGATCCACGCCCCCGCCGTATCCAGTGTTGTTACCGCCGAGAGATCAATCACCACACGCCCCTGCATGTGGCGAGGTGTATTGGAAACGGAACTGGCAATCGCGCGCAGCGCGGAATCGTGCTCACCGACGTGGCGCACGGTCCATGGACCGGACAGGTTTATCTGTCCGCCTTCGGCAGTTTCCTGCGTTTCAAACCGCGCAAACCCGCTGGTCAATGTAGCCCCCGAAATGACATGCCGGAGTTTGCCGAAAGCGCAGTAAATAGGCAATCAACGCGCTGAAGCACCTGTACATATGATTACCGGTCCCATCCCGAGATGGCCCACACCATGTGCGCGGCATCGCAACGCATGGCCAGGGTCCCGGTGTCTGGTTAAAGTCTTCGCAGTACACGCGCTGCCCACGGTTTGCGACCCTTGGAGAAATCGATGCTGAAATCCACCAGAACACTCGCCGCAATTGCTGCTTTTGCCTTCTCAGCAACCCTTGCAACCACCGCCCAGATTGCGCCCGCAATGGCCGAAGATGCTGCGGCTGCGGAGACCCAGATTGTCGGCGATCCCAAGAAGGGCAAGCGCGTATTCAATCGCTGCAAAACCTGCCACACCGTTGAAGAAGGCGGCCCGAACCGGGTTGGCCCAAACCTGTATGGCATTATTGGCACGGAATTCGGCCAAATCGAAAGCTACAAGTACTCGCCAAATCTGATGGAATTGAAGGCAGAAGGCAAAATCTGGGACGAAGCGACCCTGAGTGCCTACCTCAAAAAGCCAAAGGACGTGATCCCCAAGGGAACCATGAACTTTGTCGGCCTGCCGAAGGAGAAAGACCGCGCCCATGTCATCGCCTATCTGGCGACATTCGGCGGTCCCGAGGCATCTCCTGAAGCCGCTGACCCGGCTCAATAAGGTAGCAGCATTTTAACCTCCCTGAACTACTGTTCATGAAGTGGGATGCCGTAGATCGCCTAGTCTGCCAAACGTCATCATTGGGCCATTCTTTAAGCCCTTGCTAGGTGATGTTCAGGCAGACTGTGGCTGAATACGGACGAACGCAAACCTATGAGCAGATGCAGGCGGCCGCGCGGGGACCTTCGCGGCACCGGTGTCAGGGGTAGACATGAAGACGATACAGCTATTGCGACGCCTGGCGGCGGCGCTGGCGGGGCTTGCCCTCGCCGGCTGGCTCGTGCTCATGCAATACGACCCCGCGGGCATTGCCACATCCGTTCGTCTGTCGGTCTTTGACTACTATCAAAATGCGGCCCCACGGGCCTATCGTGACCCGTCCCTTTCGAGCGGCACCGGCGTTGTCTATGTGGATGTTGACCGCGCCAGCCTGCAACTCATCGGCCCCTGGCCGTGGCCGCGTACGCGCTTTGCAACGCTGACCGACAAAGCCTTTTCCCTTGGCGCACGTGCCGTTGTGTTCGAACCGCCGTTTGAGTGGCCGGATGCAACGTCTCCCGCAGAAGCGGTTCAGGAGTGGCTGGCCAATCCCGAACTGGATATGGATCAGATCGCTCGCCTGCAGGAAGCAGCAGGCGGCTTGCCCGACAATGACAGTGTGCTGGCGAATGCCATTTCCCGCGGTCCCGTCGTCACCGCATTCTCCCTCACCGACGAACCCAATTCTCTGGTGCCCGTGCGCAAGGCACCCGTCTCAGCCCGCGGCGGAGACATCGCTCAGTTTATTCCCGAGCGCGCCGGCATGTCTCCAAGCCTCAAATCGCTGGAGGATGTGGCATCCGGTAACGGCGCGCGCACCCTCTCCTCAGGCCCGGGCAACGATGGCGTCATCCGCCAGGTGCCGCTTTTGCAGCGTGTGTCAGGCAACATAGTCCCTTCTCTCTCAGTTGAAGCTGTTCGTGTCGCCGAGGGCGCACGCGGCATCCTGAGCTTTGTCACCAAGCCTGATGCCAATCTCGAATTCGGCCGCCGCCCCGGCGTTCAGCGCATTGTTGTCGGCAACAAGGAATTCCCGACCGACCCCGACGGTGGTCTGTGGCTGCACTACACAAAGGACGAGCCGACCCGGCACCTGCCCGCATGGAAGGTCCTTGGAGATCATCCCGACTCCGATCGCCTCAAAGGGGCCATCGTGTTTGTCAGTGCCACCGTGCAGGGTGCAGAAGCCTTTGTGGAAACCCCCGTTGGCACAATGCCCCGCGTCGAAGCCCATGTGCAGATGCTGGAGCAGATGCTGCTGGGTCATTATCTCTGGCGGCCCGACTGGGCATTGCCCGCCGAACAGGTCTATCTGCTGGTAACAGGCGTTGCCCTGCTTGCGCTGCTCATAACGGCAGGCACCCTCTGGGCGGCTCTCTTTGGTGTGTTAGCGATTGGCAGCGTCCTGTGGGGCGGCTGGTTCGCCTTCACATCGAAGCTTTGGCTGATTGATCCTGCGCTGCCGGTGACCGGCCTCGTCCTGGTTTTCCTGATCGGCTCGACGATGAACCTCATGCGCCGCAACGCCACTGAGCGTTTCATCCGCAGCCAGTTCTCAGACCGACTGTCGCCCAAGCACATCAACACGCTGGTCCGCAATCCAGAAGCCGCCGCGCCCAGCGGTCGTGGCTCCATGGTTACGGCGCTGTCGGCTGATGTGCGGGCCTTCCATCGCGTTGCGGAACCCTTCGGGGAAGACGCCCAGTCCCTTGCGAGCCTCGTAAACAACATTCACGAACCGCTGACCCGCTGCGTGCTGCGCCACGACGGTATGGTCGACCGGTTCGTTGGCGGCGGCATAAACGCACTTTGGAATGCCCCCGTGGAACGCGCGGACCACACCATTCAGGCGGGGCACGCCGCCCTGCGCATGGTCGCGGAGCTTGAACCGGTCAACCGCGATCTGGAGCGGGAAGCCCAGCGCGCCCACCGCCCGTTCATTCCCGTCTCCATGAGCATTGGCATTGAGCGCGGCATGGCTGTTGTCGGCAATCTTGGCGCTGAGAAAGTGTACGACTTCTCAGGCATCGGGGGCGCAGTGAACGAAGCACAACTGTTGCAGCGCCTGTCCCGCCAATATGGTCCGGCCATCATTGTCGGCGCCGACGCCCGCGATGAAATCAAGGACAAGTTTGCGCTGCTGGAGATCGACCAGCTGCGTCTGGACGGACGCATAGGCCCCTGGCGCGTTTACGCGCTGCTTGGCGACCCCATCATGGGAGCCAGCCCGAAGTTCAAGGCTCTGGACGAAGCGCATACGGCGCTCTTCAAGGCTTATCGCGCACGGGAATGGAAAACTGCCCGTCAGATTTCAGAGCAATGCCGCAAACTCTCCGGCGCCATTCCAACGCTGTATGATCTCTATGACGAGCGCATCAAACGGCTGGAAGCCAACGCGCCTGCAGAGGACTGGGATGGTGTGCACGAGATTGCCGACCTGCTATCGCCGGCCAAATCAAAAGTTTCCATCGGCAAGCCGGAACCTGCCGAACTCGGCGAAGCGCAGGTCTAGCGCTCCGCCGTTACTCTCAGCACTCACCTAGCTGGCAATCTCAATGCCGATCTTCCCGAAGTGAGCGCCTGACCCCATATGCTCCAGGCCCGCCTTGAGGTCTTCCAAAGCAAAGGTTGTGTCGATCACCGGATGGATTTCGTGCAAGGCCATCGCCTTGAGCATGTCTTCAAACTGCGTGCGATTGCCGACTGTAATCCCGTGGATGCGGGCGTTCTGGGAGAACATCGTTGCCACGTTCATGTCTTTCATCATGCCTGACAACAGACCGATGACTGCCACATGCCCGCCAACGCGGATGGCGGTCAGCGACTGAGTGAAGGTTTCAGCACCGCCCACTTCCACGACGTGATCGACACCGAGACCGTCGGTAAAGCCGCGCGCCGCAATACCCCAGTCAGGCGTTGTCTTGTAGTTGATGACGTCATCCGCCCCCAGTGCCTTTGCGCGTTCGAGCTTCTCGTCAGAAGACGACGTGGCAATCACCCGTGCGCCTGCTGCCTTGGCAAATTGCAAGGCAAACATGGATACACCGCCGGTTCCCTGCACCAGCACCGTGTCACCGGCTTTGAGGTTGCCTTCAACCATCAAGGCCCGCCACGCGGTCAGCGCCGCGCAGGGCAGCATGGCCGCTTCCATGTCGGTCATATAGTCAGGCACCTTGACCACGCCATCTTCGCCGATCAGCAGATAGTCCTGCGCGCAGCCATCAAGCGATCCGCCCAGCGCCTTGGACAGACCTTCAATGGTCGGACCGCCCGCATGCCAGGTTGGAAAGAATGTCGGGCACACACGGTCACCGGCCGCAACGCGCGTCACGCCTTCACCCACTTCGCTCACCGTACCGACAGAGTCAGACAGGGGAACCAGCGGCAGCGGATACTGGCCCCCAAGGCCAAGCACAGTCGCGAAGTCACGGAAGTTGAGGCAGGCCGCTTTGAGCCGCACCACGATCTGACCCGGACCCGCCTTTGGAACATCCCGTTCCACCAGCGCCAGATTGTCGAGCCCGAAAGCTCCCTGAATTTCTACTGCCCGCATGATGCGCGCCTCCCATTTTGAGTTTTGGTTTTTAAAACTTGGCTGCCGGCGAACCGTCCCGGAACGGACGGATCTAGCGCGGCGTGTCACCCTTGATCTGGCAGCGATGCATCACGCGCCGGGACATGGGGTCAAAAGCTTCACGCTTGTGGTTGAGGGAACGGTTATCCCAGATCAGCAGGTCGCCCGTGCGCCACTGATGAGTCCAAGAAAATCGTGGGTCCGCGCAATGGGCCCACAGGGCATCCAGCAGGGCCTCGTTCTCGGCGCTGTCCATATCCACGATCCAGCCATTGCTGCGACGACCAAGGTAAAGCGCCTTCTCGCCACTTTCAGGATGCGTGCGAATGATCGGATGCCGTGCCCCCGGTGCCTTGGTCACGTCGGTTACAGGCTCGGCTCCAACGCGCAGCTCACCCACGCTGGTGTAACTGGAATCATGATTGGCAACGCGGCCTTCGATTTTTGCTCTCAGGTCATCGGGAAGCGCCTCAAGCGCTGTCACCATGTTGGCAAAACTGGTGTCTCCCCCGCTTGGGGGAATCTCCAGTGAATACAGCACACTCGCCATGGGCGGTTCATCCACATAGGACATGTCCGTGTGCCACTCAGCCTCATCCGACCCCAAAGCACCGATGGGTTTTCCGTCTTCAACCACGTTGGAAATAATCCAGATATCGGGTCGGGATTTTTCCTGAGAACCCACATTGTCCGTCGCACTGGCCGGTGCAAGATCAAGCGGTCCAAAGCGCTTGGCGAATGCAACAAGATCATCGTCAGTCATCGACTGACCGCGGAACAGCAGCACCTTGTGGGTCAGCCATTCCTGACGCAGCGCCAAAAACGTAGCGTCATCCAGCGTCCGCACATCAAGTCCGCGAATTTCAGCACCGACAGCTGCACCGGTAGGTACAACTTCAAAAGGCGCGTCGCTTGTCGTTGCAGGATCACCCATCGATCCGGCCTCCATTCCAAATACGGTGGCCCAAAAAGGCCGCGCCGCAAGCAAGCACAGCTAGGGCGGTCATCGCAAGGTAAGTCAGCCCGCCAAAGTCTTCATAAAACCGGCCGGACGCATAGGTCGCCCCGGCCATGACAATGCCGCTGGCCAGCGCCGAATAGACGCTCTGCGCCGTCGACGCGAGCTGCGGCGGCACCCCGCGTACCAGAAACTGCATGATGCCCAGATGCGCCAGAGCAAAGGTCATGGCATGCAGACACTGCAACACGGGCAAGGACCAGAACGGCGGATCAAACGCCATGATGGTCCACCGTACGATGCCGCCGCACGCGGCGAGCCCGATCAGCATCGCAGGACCAAACCGCGCCACGATGGGCGCTGCCTTCCACAGCAGCACAACCTCGACAACCACCGCCCAGGCCCACAACGCACCAATGACGCCATCACTGAGTCCAAGCGACTGCCAGTGCAGGGTTCCAAACGCGTAGTACACCGCATGCGTGGCTTGCACGCTCGCTGCGGCAAATGCGAAAACCAGAAACACAGGCGACCGGACCAGCCGCAACGCACTCGCGATATCCACTCGACCCACACCGCTGATTTCTGCGTCGCCGACACGCGTGTCGCTGAGCAACAGATAGGCGGCAAAGTTGAGCACCCCGCCGAACACGATCGTCCAGATCACAAGGTCAGGCCCAAGGCTGCCAAGCGCAGCGCCGACACCCAGATTGGCGACGATGAACGCAACCGACCCCCACGCCCGCGCCCGTCCATACACAAGCCTGCCCGCTTCGCTGTCCCGCATGGCAAGCGCGTCGGTGAGCGGCATGATCGGCGGACCAAACACGGTCATCACCATCAGCACGGCAAGGATCGGCCAGAAGCTGCCCGTGGCGAGATACACAAGATTGGCCACCAGCGTGACCGCCGTCAGCATACGCAGCACCCGCACCGGCGCACCGGCCCGGTCCGCCAGATAGGCAATGACCGGCATCGTTCCCATGCGGACAACACCGGATATGGCGAACAGCAACCCTATTTCGTACGCCGACAGCCCCCGGGACTCGAGCCACACCGGGAAATAGGGAAGGAATGTCCCCATAGCGAGAAAGATCGCGCCATAGGCAAACGCATAGCGGTGTTCCAGCGACATGGTCATCGCGCGCGCCCTCCCCTAAGCTTGGCGCAACACGACCGGTAAAGGGAGACACGGGTTTGGACCGCAGCAAGACGAAAAACGTCATCGTCCTTTTGTTCGACAGCCTGAACAGGCACATGCTCGGCAGCTATGGCGGCGACGAGTTCGAAACGCCCAACTTTGACGCCTTCGCCAAACACGCCCTCAAGTTCAATCGCCACTTCACCGGCTCCCTGCCCTGCATGCCCGCCCGGCACGACATTCTGGTCGGGGCCATGGACTTTCTCTGGCGCCCCTGGGGCTCCATTGAGATCTGGGAAGACGCAATCACCTACGCCATGCGGCGCAAGGGCATCACCACCATGCTGGTTGCCGACCACCCGCACCTGTTCGAAACGGGGGGCGAGAACTACCACACTGACTTCAAGGCGTGGGATTATTTGCGCGGTCACGAAAGCGACCCGTGGAAAACGCGGCCCGACCCAAGCTGGCAGGGCACACCGCATTTCATTCCCCGCGAGATGCCCTACGACAATTCACGCGGCTATTTTGCCGGTGAGGAAGACTTCCCCGGCCCCCGCACCATGCGCGCCACCGCGGACTGGCTGCGTGACCACGCCCCCCATCACGACAGTTTCTTCCTGTTCGTTGATGAATTCGACCCCCATGAGCCGTTCGACACGCCGGAAAAATGGTCGAAGATGTATGACGAGGACTGGGACAAGGCTCCCCTGATCTGGCCGCCCTATGCGGTAGGCGCTGTGGAACAGGGCCTCATCTCCGAACGCGAAGGCCGACAGATCCGCGCCCAGTACGGCGCCAAGCTCTCCATGATCGACCACTGGTTCGGCAAGGTCATGCAAACGCTTGAAGAGACCGGCCGCCTCGACGACACCATGATCATTCTTACCACCGACCACGGCCACTATCTCGGTGAGAAGGACATTTGGGGCAAACCGGGCACGCCGGTTCAAAAGACCCTTGGCCACATCCCCCTCTACATTGGCGGCCCAGGTATCAAGCCCGGCGAGACGGATGCCCTGACCACCAGCGTCGACGTTTTCGCGACGCTGGCTGACCTCTACGACCTCGACATACGCCAGCGCACCCACGGCAAGTCACTCCTGCCGGTTCTCTCCGACACCTCGCAAGAGGTGCGCGACTATGTGCTGACGGGCGTTTGGGGCCGCGAGGTGCAGGTGACCGACGGCAAGCATCTGTTTGCCCGCGCGCCTGAAGACGAAAACGCGCCGCTGGCCATGTATTCCAACCGCTGGTCCACCATGCCGATCCACGTCAACGGACCTGACGGAAAGGAAATCCATACGCGGGATATCTTCCCACTGCCCGACGACCGTGCCGAGCTGCACAAAGTACCCGGCTCAAATGTGCCGGTAATCCGTCAGCCCTTCGTGCCCGGTGACATGCTGCCCTATTGGGCCAGTCGCAAGTTCACCGGCGACCATCTCTACGATCTGGCAGCTCCCGTTGGAGAAGAGCCGGACCGTGCGGACAGCAGTGACACCAAGACGTACAAAGACCTCCTGCGTCACGGACTGGATGACGTAGAAGCCCCGCAGGAGCAGTATGAGCGTCTGGGCCTGAGCTAAAGCGCAGGCAACTCGATCTTGCGCATCTGACCGGAGTCGTTCAGCGCCTTAAGGATGGCGTGCTCAATACCCCGTGCCCAGGAGTCCTCCACCTCTTCAACATGAGCATGCAGCTCAATCAGCAACTCGCGCAGGCCATCATTGGTGACATTGAGTGCGCTGATGGTCAGCACGTCATCCGTCCCATGCCCGGCAGACGCAATCCGGTTCTGCAGGTCGCCCGTGAGGTTAGGCGTGGCATCCCGGAAGATCGCGCGAAAGGCTTCATTCTCCTTCACCCGCACATCCGCGCCGCGCTCATACTCAATGCCTGCGCAATACATCAGCAGGCCGACAACAGACGCGCTGCCCGTTGAGTAGGTGGCATTGAGATTGGGCGCGATCTCCATGAGCATCGTGCCGAACCCGCCATTCAGAAGGTCATTTGCTTCAGGCCGCATCAGTGCGCCTCCTCAAAACTCTTGAGCAGCTTGGCCGCCACAATCTCATTGTGTTTGGCCGTGCAGAACAGGCCGGAGAACGCAAGGATCGGGTCCTTGTTGTCGCCCGTCGCATATTCGTGGCTCGAAGATATCCAGATACCCAGACCTTTGACGTTGGAGAACAGTTCCCACCACGCCAACGCCGCCGGGTCCGCTTTGAGCCCGGAGGATTTTTCCCAGAGGGCAATCCCTTCATCCCGGGCAATGAGGGACGCAGGCACATTGGGGTCCGTTGCCGCCCAGATCGGATCAAGCGCCCAGGCCAGATCCTCAAGCGGATCGCCCAGATGGCACATCTCCCAGTCGAGCACGGCCGTAAAGTCGCCCTTCTCGTCGCTCATGAAATTGCCGATACGGTAATCACCATGAATGACAGACAGCTTCTGTGCCGGCGGCGGCGGTGACCGGCGTAATTTGCGGATGGCAGCCCGCGCGATGGGATGTGGCTCGAGCTGATCGCTGTCGATCACGCCTTCCCAATAGGCGAGTTCCTTTTGCCAGCACGCGTCCAGCGCCGGGGCTTCCATTTTTTCAGCCAGACCATTGGCATGCGGGTCCGCCCCGGAGATTGTCCCCAGGTGGCGCCAGAACTGTTCACCCAGCTTGGGTGCCAGCTCTCCATAGGGGTCTGGCGCAAAAGGAGACTGTGCTTCGCCCGTCGGGATTTCCGACATCACGAAGAACGGCCGATCCAGCCACTTGGTATCCATTTCCAGAAACAGCGCTTCGGGAACCGGCACCGTCGTATCGAAGAACGCGCGATAGGCGTTGAATTCAACATCGCGGTCCGTATCGATCAGGCTGCCCACCGGGTCACGCCGCAGGATCAACCCGCGATGCTCTCCGGGTTTCGTGGGGTCTTTGCGCAGATGGACCTTGACCCTGAACGTCTCGCGCGATGCGCCCCCATGAATGCGTTCCATGGCTTCCACATCTGCCGTCGTCACATCCGGCATATGCGCTTCGAGATAGTCACCAAAGCGGGCGGCGAGATCGACGAGTGCCGGCTCCAGAGGTTGCGTCTCACTCATTTGGCACCGTCCAGCATGACTGCAAATCCAGAAGGATCATGAGCGCCGATAATCAGCTGTTCGAACACACCCTGCCCCTTGTGCACCTTGCCGTCCGGCGTCGTCATGGTCGCTGTGGAAAACGCCTGAATGTGCAGATGCTCAAACGACAGTGCCGGTGCGTCCGCCAGAACGATCTCGTCATAGCCAAGCGCATTTTCACCCTTGTAATGGCCATGCCCCCAGTCAGAGCCCACATAGCCAAGCCCCTGCATGTAGAAAGTGTAGTGCGGCTCAAGCGTGATGGTCGTGTCGCCATCTTCGCCATTCAGGGTCAGCGTTGCTGCGGCAGCATGGCGCGTGCCCGGTTTGAACGTCACGTCAGATGAACACCGCGCATATTCCACCGGCTCGCCGCCAACAGGACACACAACACCATTGGTATTCCACGCATGCCCCTGCCGGTCAGAATTGATGTGATAGAGCGAAATCCGATCATCAAAATTCAGCGGACACCAAAGCCAATAGAACTGTGGCTCCGGCGGCGGCGCCACCGGCTGGCTGTCTGCAGCACCCACTGGCCGAATGCCCCAGGAGCGATCACGGGTGCCGCGATAACGCGGGCTGGTTACCTCGATGCGCTTGCCCTGAACCTCAATCCAGCCTTCCCACTCCCCGTTCTGGGTGAGGCGGGTGTAGTCCAGCACCGTGCGCGGGCCGACCCGTGAGATGAACCGCGGCTCCTCAAGCGCCTGCGTACGACCGGTAAAAGTAAGACTGGCGCTGATGCCGTGTTCATTGTCTTCGACGATAATGCGCAGCACCTGCAAAGGCTCCACAATCTCTACGCGGATCGGACCCACCTGGGTATCCATCCGCTCCATATGCATCACCTTTGAAGCGTGCACATTTTTCTGGACCCCATCCACGATGACGCTGAAGGCCGCATCCATGATGTTGTGACCGGGATAAACGCCAAACGCGCACGCAAAGTGTCCGTCACCATTGACCTCTGCTGCATCCTGCGGATAGCCATTGAAGAAATAGCGGTCATAGAAATTGCGGTCGGTGGTTGCATAGGCAATCGGCACCGGCGCCTGATGAATCGGATAATCATCGGCCTTGGTAAGCATGGCCACTCCCTGAGATATTGTGTTTTTAATTGCGTAGAATGAGAGCCGCCCGCGCCCGACGGGTCAAGCAAATGCGCCCGCCAAAATAAGGAATTTGCCGATGAAACTCTGGCTGGCCCTCGCCGCGTTGAACGGATTCATTGCGGTTGCCGCAGGGGCATTCGGGGCTCACGGGCTTCAGGGACGTGTCGGGGAGCGCGCATTGGCGGCATTTGAAACCGGTGCGCAGTACCACATGTACCACGCCCTTGCCTTGATCGCCGTTGCCTGGCTCGCCAGCATCAGCGCACAAACCGGAATCACAGCCATGGGCACAACTATTGCCGGCTGGGCCTTCCTGACCGGCATCATCCTGTTCTCAGGATCGTTGTATTTCTACGGTCTGACAGAAAGCGGAGCCCTGGTGCTCATCACACCGTTGGGCGGCCTTGCCTTCCTCGTCGGCTGGGCAGCCCTCTTGTGGACAGGCCTGCGTAGCGCGTGACTATGCCCGCACCCGATCCAGGAACGCACTGGATTCACGTTGCAAAAGCTCACCAGAGTCTGAAAGGCCACCTGCCCCTGCCGACACTTCGGACACGGCCTGGCTGGTCGTTGATGCAAGCGTAGACATCCGCTCGGTCTGATCCCGCATAGCCTGAATGCGCGCGGCTGCACTTTCCATGGCTCGGGTGATTTCGCTGGTCGTTGCCCGCTGCTCTTCTGTTGCAGCCGCAACCGCGCCCACGGTCTGCTGAACGATCTGCGCCCCGTCGGCGATGGAACGTACGTCCTCAGAAGTGGAGCTGATCTCAGCCAGCATGTTTTCCACGTAATTGGAAATCTGTTCTGTCGCCGCCTGCGTCTGGTTGGCAAGCGCTTTCACTTCGCTAGCGACCACAGCAAAGCCTTTGCCGTGCTCACCGGCGCGTGCGGCCTCAATCGTCGCATTCAACGCCAGCAAGTTGGTCTGGTCAGCGACATTTGAAATGAGCCCCAGCACATCTTGAATCTGTGTCGACGCGTCATTGAGTTCCTGCACCCGATTGGCAGCAGCTACCGCAATCTGGGAGCTGGACTCCGCCTGCCCTGCCGCAGCACCCACTTGCTGGGCCACTTCACCAATCGCGCTATTCAGCTCATTGGCAGCAACCGCAACCTCATCAACCTGCGCGCTGGCTTCACTTGCCTGTTCCTGCATCAAGAGGCAGCCCTGCGCGGTCTCTTCAGCTGTGCTGCTCACTCGGCTTGCCGTCTCGGCAAGCTGCGTTGCGTTTGACGCCATGCCTTTGGTGACGCCACCCAAGGCCGTTTCAAACTCGTCCGCCATGCCCATAAGGGTCTCGCGTGCCGTGCGTTCAGCAGCCATCCGCTTGTCGCGCTGCTGGACGCGAAACTCCTCATTTTCCACCATGGAAGCCCGGAAGCGTGCCAAGGCGCTGTACATCTTGCCAATCTCGTCGTCATTGCGAGAGGCTGGAACATCCGCCTCCAGGTCACCCTTGGAAAGCCGTTCCATCGCCTGCACCACGGTGTCCATCGGGCGCGAGATCTGCGTTGTGACCATCCACCAACAGATTGCGAGACCCACCAGCGCAATCAAGGCAAGTCCGCACTTGATCATGAGCTCGACACGAAGCTTGGCAATGTCATTGGCAATAGACGTATCGATGAAGCCCTGAATCTCGGTTGCTGCCGCGAGCACGTCATTGATGGTTGAACTTGCGGTCGCAAACCACTGCGACGACGACACCGGATAACTGCGTCCGGCCAG
>JBCBUN010000005.1:0-17184 GCA_039818145.1 Pseudomonadota bacterium | reverse complement strand
ATCTCGCAGTAGTCCACCGCAGCCCTGCTACCGGTCACACATGCATTCCGACACCGGTCTGGCCATGTGCCGCGTCCGCATGCACGTCCACCGGGGCGATCTTACTCTACGCGCCGGGCCGAGCCTTCGCCGCCTCGTGGTCGCTAGCGTTCGTTACCCGCAAGCATCCCACAAGGCCATCCGCCCCCGTGCCCAAGCCCGGACGGTCCGGGATGCCCTCAAGCACGGGGCATACCCAGTATGAGGCCGCCAAAAAGAGCGGGGATAAAGAAAACAAAAAATTTCCATAGCCCCGGACTTGATCGTTTCGCGACCTAGGCGTGGCGCATGTGGAAAATCATTTCAGGCGACGATGCCGCATCAAAGGATGATCCATCCCAGTCACCATGGACATGCTCGGGCACCAGGCCTGCAGTGCGGAACACGGCTTCGATGGTCTTGCGGTCTGCGAAGCGAAGGATGCTGCGCGAGACAAGCTCTGCGCCGTCGGGGAAGCTGTAGTGCAGATCAAACGTCATGCATCCCGCGTCCTGGCCAAGGTACTCACGTGTCTCACGCACCGTGCCTTGTGGCGCGTCAAGATCCACCCCGTAGGCCCATCGGGACGGCCAGTCGATGAGAGGATTGCGGCTTTCAAACACCGCACGGCCATCCGGCGCCAGGTGACGCTTGATGGACGCAGCCGCCGCTGCCATGTCCGCATCCGTGGCAAGTGTCTGAAACGCATGACCGGTCATGATGATGAGATCAAATGTCTCGCCAAGATCCAGCGACTGCGCGTTGCTCTCCACCCAGCGAATAGCGTCTGCACGGGGTTTGGTTCCTGCCACGGCCAGCATGCCCGGTGACGGGTCCGCGCCGACCACCGCATGTCCGCAGGCGGCTATGGCGTCGGTGATGATGCCGGTACCGCACCCAATGTCCAGAACGCGGCAGGGCGCGGTGCCCGCCAGCGCCAGATAATAGTCGCTGTCCTCGCTCCAGCCATTGCCGAGATCGTAGAGGGCGGCGAGGCGCGGATCATCGTAGTGGGCGTCCGGCATCTTACCCGTTGCCCTTATCCGTCACGGCGAAACTCGATGATGTCATAGGTGCTTTCGCGTGCGGGATAGGGAAACACAAACCGCAGCCAGTCGGGCCCGAGCATCTCGACCGTGGCGACCTTGTCGCGGTTGTCAGGCGACTTGCCGTCAACACTGTCTGTGGCCTGATAGGGCCGCTGTGCCTCATAGCCATAGTAGCCGCCGCCCAGCAGCACCATGCGTCGGGGGCCATCTGCGTAGAGCTTGCCTGCAAAGTTCTGGGACCCGGTGACCTTCGTCACAGTCAGGGTGCCGGTCTTATTGTCGATACGGCATTTGAACCAGTCATAGATGACCAGCCCCACGAAAGGGCCACCGACCTTGATCGTGCGGCACTGCCAGTTACCGACCATTGCGCTTGTGTTGATGTCGCCGGCGGGTGCCGCCATCAGCAGGCTGGTGACGGCCTGTTCGTAGCCCGACCCATTGCCTTTGGCTTCCGCGTCGCCCTGGGCCACGGCAGCGCCAAGCGTGTCGATCCGCTCCACGTCATAGGGATGGGCGACGCTGCGCCAGTCGTCGGCTGCATATGCCGGCGCGGCAAATGCAATCAGGGTAATGATGGCCGTGAGAAGTCGCATGCTGGTATCCCTTCGCTGGTCTGGGCCCACCATAACGAAAAACGGGCGCTGGTTCATGACCAGCGCCCGTTTCACTTTGTTCAGCTTGAAAGACGCTTATTCAGCGGCTTCCAGATCCTTGCCGGTTTCCTGGTCCACGACCTTCATGGACAGGCGCACCTTGCCGCGATCATCAAAGCCCAGCAGCTTCACTTTCACAGTGTCGCCTTCCTTGACCACGTCGGACACTTTCTCAACGCGCTCGGGAGCAAGCTGGGAAATGTGTACGAGGCCGTCCTTTGGACCAAAGAAGTTTACGAATGCACCGAAGTCCATGACCTTGACGACCTTGCCGTCATAGATTTCACCGACTTCCGGTTCCGCTGTGATGCCCTTGATCCAGTCGAGGGCGGCCTTGATGGACGCTGCATCGTTGGAGGCAACAGAAATGGTGCCATCGTCTTCGATGTTTACCTTGGCGCCTGTTTCTTCAACGATCTGACGCACGACCTTACCGCCAGTGCCGATCACATCGCGGATCTTGTCTTTGGGTACGGTGATGACTTCGATGCGGGGCGCAAACTCGCCCACTTCTTCACGACCGGATGTCAGGGCCTTGGCCATTTCACCGAGGATGTGCATGCGCCCACCCTTGGCCTGATCTAGCGCTGTGCGCATGATCTCTTCCGTGATGCCGGTGATCTTGATGTCCATCTGCAGGGACGTGATGCCCGCTTCGGAACCAGCCACCTTGAAGTCCATGTCGCCGAGGTGATCTTCGTCGCCGAGGATGTCTGACAGGACCGCGAACTTGTCGCCTTCCTTGATCAGACCCATGGCGATGCCGGAGCACGGACGCTTGAGCGGCACGCCTGCGTCCATCATGGACAGCGAGGAACCGCAAACCGTTGCCATGGAAGACGAGCCGTTGGACTCGGTGATTTCCGACACCAGACGAATGGTGTAGGGGAACTCTTCCTTGCTCGGCAGCAGAGCCTTCAGCGCACGCCATGCGAGCTTGCCGTGGCCGATTTCGCGGCGACCGGTGAAGCCCGTACGACCCGTCTCACCAACAGAGTAAGGCGGGAAGTTGTAGTGCAGCATGAAGTTTTCTTTGTAGGTGCCGGACAGAGCATCAATCATCTGCTCGTCGTCACCCGTGCCCAGCGTTGCAACAACCAGCGCCTGTGTTTCACCGCGGGTGAACAGAGAGGAACCGTGTGTGCGGGGCAGAACAGACACTTCCGACACGATCGGACGCACGTCTGACAGGCCGCGACCATCGATACGCTTCTTGGTGTCGAGGATCGAGTTACGCACGATGTCGGACTCGATGCCCTTGAACGCACCGCCAATGGCAGACGCGTCCGGCGCATCGTCAGACCCATCAGCCAGGGCTTCAACAGCCTTGTCCTTGGCCTGGGCAACTGCTTCCTGGCGGGCGGCCTTGTCGGCAATCTGATAGGCAGACCGCAGGTCGCCTTCAACAATCTCGCGGACCTTGGCTTCCAGCGCCGAGTTATCCGGCGGTGTGAAGTCACGCGGCTCCTTAGCAGCGTCTTCGGCAAGCTTGATGATCATATCAAGCACCGGCTGCATTTCCTTGTGACCGTACATCACAGCGCCGAGCATGACGTCTTCGGAGAGCTCGCTGGCTTCTGATTCAACCATCAGCACGGCGTCGCCTGTACCGGCAACCACGAGATCGAGATCGCTTTCAGCAAGCTCGTCCACGGTCGGGTTCAGGGAGTAGGCACCGTCCTTGTAGCCAACGCGCGCACCACCAATGGGGCCGAGGAACGGCACACCGGAAATGGTGAGGGCGGCAGACACGGCCACCATGGCGACCACATCAGGATCGTTTTCGAGATCGTGGCTGAGAACAGTCGCAATCACCTGCGTTTCGTTCTTGAAGCCCTTGACGAACAGCGGGCGGATCGGACGGTCGATCAGGCGCGATGTCAGTGTTTCTTTTTCGGTTGGGCGTGCTTCACGCTTGAAGAAGCCACCGGGGATCTTGCCCGCGGCGTAGTACTTCTCCTGGTAGTTCACTGTCAGCGGGAAGAAGTCCAGGCCCGGCTTGGGCTGGCGATCCGCGACGACTGTGGCGAGAACCGATGTCTCGCCATAGGTTGCCAGCACGGCACCGTCAGCCTGACGGGCGATGCGGCCGGTTTCGAGGGTAAGCGTACGCCCGCCCCATTCAATTTCTTGCTTGTGGATATCAAACATAGTTTCAGTTTCCTAATCGTGTGCCGTCATGTGGCACTGGCGGGGGCATTCGTTTGCCTTGGGCCGCCAAGATGCCGGGGCGGAGCCTTCTCCAACACCCGGACCGCATGTGCATCGATCGAGCCCTCCCGACGATCCGCATACGGATTTTGTGCAGTAATGATACCTGCTATTGGGCCCGCCTCCGGTTTCCCGAAGGCAGGCCCAATGTTCTCGTACTAGCGGCGGATGCCGAGGCGCTGGATCAGATCCTTGTACCGCGGCTCGTCCTTTGCCTTCACATAGTCCAGCAACCGGCGGCGCTGGCTGACCATCTTCAGCAGTCCGCGGCGGGAGTGGTTGTCCTTGCCATGGCCTTTGAAGTGATCCGTCAGATTTGAAATCCGCTCGGTGAGGATGGCGACCTGCACCTCGGGTGAACCTGTGTCACCGTCCTTGGTGCCGTATTCTTTGATGAGCTCAGATTTGCGCTCAGGCGTAATCGACATCGGGCTTCCTTTCTTCTGCGCCGCGGCTAAGCGGGGCGCGACTTGATGTCTTCCCTAGGCGGGAAGGTTGAAAACGCGCGTGGGGTGAAGCTCACCTTGTCGTGCCTCACACAGAGCAACGGGTTGCCCGTGAAGCATGGCGCATATTGTGCCTTTGACGATGGGAGCGTCCCGTCCACGCGACAGGACCGCCTGACCTTGCTTCAATCGCGCCGCATCATTGCCACTCACGGCCAGTGCCGGGATGTCGTCCAGCGCGGTCTCAAGTGGCAATAAAAAAGGCGCCTTGGGGTCTGGCGCGGGCGGACTATTGCTCAAATCGTCCGCCTTTTCCACCGCTATTTGAGCGGGGGATTCAGTAATGGTTTCAAGCGCTACGGCGTCTTCCTCGCTGAACGGGCCGACCCGCAGGCGGCGCAGCATGGCCACGTGGCCAAAAGTGCCCAGATCCTGCGCCAGATCGCGCGCCAGCGAGCGCACATAGGTGCCTTTTCCGCAGGTCATTTCAAATACAGCCTCGTCATCGGACGGCTGATCGACGAGTTTGAGATCGTGGATTTCGACCGTGCGGGCTTTGAGTTCCACCTCCTCGCCGTCGCGGGCCAGGTCGTAGGCGCGTTCGCCATTGACCTTGATGGCGGAGTATTTGGGCGGAATCTGGCTGATTTCTCCCACATATCCGGGCAAAGCGGCCAGAATGGCATCTTTGGTGGGTCGAACATCGCTCGTGGCGGTCACATTGCCTTCGCGGTCGTCTGTATCGCGCTGCTCGCCCCAATGGACGGCAAAGCGGTACTCCTTGGTGGCATCCACCAGATAGGGCACGGTTTTGGTCGCCTCACCCAGGGCGACCGGCAGAATGCCCGAGCCCAGGGGGTCCAGGGTGCCGGCATGGCCTGCCTTTTGGGCGTTGAACGCGCGGCGGACCTTCGACACCACATGGGTTGAGGTTGGCCCAAGCGGCTTGTCCACCACCACCCATCCGGAGACGGGCAGGCCTTTTTTGCGACGGCCCATGGGCTACTTCTCGTCTTCTTCGAGGTCGCGTGCCACGTCGGCTGACCGCAAAATGCCGTCAATCCGGGCGCCTTCGGCAAAGCTCTTGTCGATTTCAAAGGTCAGATCGGGCGTGAACTTGGTCGTCATGCGCTTGCCAAGCTCACCGCGCAGATATTTGCGATTCCGCCGCAGGGCTTCGAGTACTTCCTGCTCACCCACGCCGCCCAGGGGCTCGATGGCGACGCTCGCATTGCGCAGGTCGTTGGAGGCGCGCACTTCGGTGACGGTCACAATGGTCGATTCAAGCACAGGGTCGTGGACGTCACCGCGCGCCAGCAATTCGCTGAGCACATGGCGAATGAGCTCGCCCACCCGCAACTGGCGTTGCGTTGGCCCACGCCTGCTGGCGTTGGACACATGATCTGATCTGCTCATGAGCTATCCGGACCTCAAGGGAAGGACAAGCGCGGCGCTTAAATCACCCGCTCCACTTCCGTCACGTCGAAGCACTCGATTACGTCGCCCTTGCGGATGTCCTGATAGTTTTCAAAGGACATGCCACATTCCTGGCCGTTGCCCACTTCCGACACTTCATCCTTGAAGCGCTGCAGGGTGGACAATGTGCCTTCGTGGATCACGACATCGTCACGCAGCAAGCGCACTTTCGCGCCACGCTTGACCGTGCCTTCGGAGACGCGACAGCCGGCAACCTTGCCGACCTTCGACACGTTGAAGACCTCAAGAATCTCAGCGTTGCCGAGGAACGTCTCGCGCAGTTCCGGCCCAAGCACGCCAGCCATGGCCGCCTTCACGTCATCCACAAGATCGTAGATCACCGCGTAGTAGCGGATATCCACGCCCTGCTGACGGGCCGCGTCACGGGCAGGTGCATTTGCACGCACATTGAAGCCGAGAATGGCAGCGCCTGAGGCAGCCGCCAGTGTCACGTCGCTTTCGGTGATGCCGCCAACGCCCGCATGCAGCGTCCGCGCGACGATATCGTCCGTACCCGCACTTTCGAGCGCGCCGACAATGGCTTCCACTGAGCCCTGCACGTCGCCCTTGACGACGAGCGGCACTTCCTTCTTGTCGCTTTCCTGCAGCTGCGTGAACATCTGCTCCAGCGACCCGCGGGCGGTGCCGGCAGCGCGCTTGTCGCGCATGACGCGCTGGCGGTACTCGGTAATTTCGCGGGCGCGGGATTCATCTTCCACAACGGAAATGATGTCGCCTGCTTCCGGCGTGCCACCAAGACCAAGCACTTCAACGGGCTCTGACGGGCCGGCTTCCTTCACCTGCTCACCGCGATCATTGATCAGTGCACGGACCTTGCCCCATTCGCCACCGGCAACCAGCACATCACCCAGACGCAACGTGCCGCGCTGAACAAGAACCGTCGCCACAGGGCCGCGGCCCTTGTCGAGCTGCGCTTCGATGACGAGGCCGTCTGCGGCGCGGTCCGGATTGGCCTTGAGTTCAAGGAGTTCGGACTGAAGCAGAATGGCTTCTTCGAGCTTGTCGAGGTTCATCTTCGCCGTGGCGGAGACTTCCACTTCCTGCACTTCACCGGACATGCTTTCCACAATCACTTCGTGCTGCAGCAGATCCGTGCGCACGCGGTTGGGGTCAATGTCGGGCTTGTCCATCTTGTTGATGGCAATGATCAGCGGCACGTCCGCTGCCTTGGCATGGTTGATGGCCTCGATGGTCTGCGGCATCACACCGTCATCACCGGCAACAACAAGCACCACTATATCCGTTGCCTGCGCACCACGTGCACGCATGGTCGTGAAGGCGGCGTGGCCCGGCGTATCGAGGAAGGTAATGCGCTGACCTGCAGGCATACGCACCTGATAGGCGCCGATATGCTGAGTAATGCCGCCGGCTTCACCGGCTGCAACATCGGTCTGACGCAGGGCATCAAGCAGCGACGTCTTGCCGTGGTCCACGTGACCCATGACGGTCACAACCGGGGCGCGTGGCTTCAGATCAGCTTCGTCATCGACGTCGCCGGTAAGGCCTTCTTCCACATCGGATTCAGACACACGCTTGACCGTGTGGCCCATTTCTTCGGCGATGAGCTGGGCGGTATCCGCGTCGATCACATCGTTGATCTGCATCATCTGGCCCTGGGCCATCAGCAGCTTGATCACGTCCACGGCACGTTCGGTCATACGCGCGGCGAGTTCCTGCACGGTGATCGTGTCCGGAATGGTCACCTCGCGGTGGACCTTCACCTGCTCCTGCTGGCCTCCGCGGGCACGCTTTTCGCGCTGCTGGCGACGGCGCATGGCGGCAAGCGAGCGCTGGCGCGGCTCGTCGTCCAGGGCATTTGAAATTGTCAGGCGGCCCCGGCGGCGTTCGTTGCCACCGGTCCGCTTGGGTGCGGGTTTGTTTTCTTCTTCGCGCTTCTTGGCAACCGGCGTTGGAATGTTCTTGGCACCGGGCTTGGGCTCACCGGGCAGGACCTGTGCAGGTGCACCGTCAGCCTCGGCTTCTTCCTTGGCACGCAGAGCTGCTTCTTTGTCAGCCTTGGCCTTGGCTTCAGCTTCGCGGCGGGCGATCTCTTCTTCCTTGGCGACGCGGGCTGCTTCTTCGATGGCTGCGACGCGTGCAGCCTCTTCAGCGATCTTGCGTTTCTCGGCGTCCTCGATGGCCTTCTGGCGTTCAAGCTTTTCACGCTCGCGCGCTTCAATAAGAGCGCGGCCGCGAGCACCTTTTTCCTCTTCGGTCAGGGTGCGCAACACCATGTTGCCGCGCGCGCGGGCGTCGCGCTCGGGGCGGGATGCACGGGCGGGCTTGCCGGCGTCTGCTGCCGGTGCGGCTTTCTTGGCTGCCGTCTTGGTGGCCGTTTTTGCTGCGGTCTTGGTTGTTGTCTTGGCAGCAGGCTTTGCAGCGGTGTCAGCTGCGGGTGCTGCTTCGGCCTTGGCTTCAGCGGCAGGCGTTGCTTTTGCGGCGGCGGGCTTTGCCTCTGCGGCATCAGCGGCGGGTGCCGCTTTTTTTGCGGCAGCAGGCTTTGCCTCAGCAGCAGGAGCTGCAGCCGCTTTCTTTGCTGCGGGAGCTTCCGCCTTGTCCTTGGGCGCCACACGGCGACGCTTCTTCTCAACCAGAACC
Organism: Pseudomonadota bacterium; assembly: GCA_039818145.1. Lineage (GTDB taxonomy): Bacteria > Pseudomonadota > Alphaproteobacteria > CGMCC-115125 > CGMCC-115125 > Pyruvatibacter. The sequence goes on along the minus strand of JBCBUN010000005.1, from coordinate 8,709 downwards.
GCCTTGGAGCGACCATGGGAGAAGTTCTGCCGCACATGACCTGTTTCGACCGTCCGGCCGAGTGTCAGCTTGCCGCCGGACGCACGCGGTGTCCGGGTGGCACCTGTGCCGCCGGTTTCGCCGTCTTGTGCGTCTGTGTCCTTTGTCTCGCTCATGAGACCCCTTCAACTACCAAACCCTGTAAAGCCGGCTGATCATGCCGCTACAGGGTTTCAAAAAACCTGTCAGTCCGGCTGGCCGCAAATCACGCGCCAACCCCGCAACGGGGGCCACCCCCCACTCAAGCTCCGCCCTGGAACCCCTGCAACCGTCCAACCTCACACATAATGAGACCGGAGAGCTTGTCGGCAGGCAGTACATTTCGGGCCAAGTCGCCCGCATGTACGTCTGGTGCCTCCATGTGCCGCGCTCGCCCTTTTGAGGCAGCGCCGCTTGCAGTCAGGGCAGCATGTACCACATTTGGCCGCCCCAATGCCAAACCCAATTGTTCTGCCGAAAATTCGGCCACAATCGGTGCATCGGTGCCGGCCGCAATGGCCTTCGCATTCCTCTGGCCTTCCTTGCCCGCGTCGGACGCCACAAACAGCGCCACCACCTGGGCCTTCATGGCCGCTTCTTCAACCTTTGCATGGCCTGCCATCACCTGACCGGCCTTGCGCGCGAGCCCCAGCAACGCCAGAACCCGCCGCCTTAGCCCCGCTTCCACCTGATCTGCCAGATCAGCGGGGGCCTTGGCATTTTGTTTCGCAGCGCGGGGAAAAAGCCCTTTTTGAGCCGCTTTTTCCACCGCAGCGCGGTTTGAGGTCACCCAGATACCGCGTCCAGGCAATTTGCCCTCGATATCCGGCACCACCTTGTCGTCAGGCCCGATGGCAAACCGCACCAGCGTGGCCGTTGTCCCCGTCTCACCGCTGACAATGCAGCGGCGTTCCGGGGTTTTCTTGCGGCCAGATCCCTTTTCAGGCGAGGGCGTTTCAGACGTTTCCGCCGAAGGCTCCCCCACTGGTGCCTGGCTCATCACTCAGCAGGCACCTCTTCTGCTTCGCCTTCCTCACCCTCGTCACCGGCTTCAGCCGCTTCTGCTTCAGCGCGCATGGCTTCGAGGTCTTCTTCGGTGATCCAGCCGGCCTTTACGCGGGCGGCCATAATAATGTCCTCCGCTTCCTGCGGGGACACATCATGTCCGTCGAGGAAGCCGGGTTCACGGCGGCGTTCACCATCAACGGTCTCGTAGTAGCCCGTCAGGTCATCGGTGGCGCAGCCGGCAAGGTCTTCCACGTTCTTCACGTCGTTCTCGCCCAGGGACACCATCATGGCCGATGTAATGCCCGGCACTTCACCGACTTCGTCTTCCACACCAAGCTCCTTGCGCTTGGCGTCGCGTTCCGCATCGAGCTTCTCAAGATATTCGGTCGCGCGGGCCTGAATTTCCGCAGCCGTGTCCTCGTCGAAGCCTTCAATGTCGGAGACTTCTTCGGCCTCCACATACGCAATTTCCTCGACGGTCGCGAAACCCTCAGAGGCCAGCAGCTGGGCAATCACTTCGTCCACGTCCAGCGCTTCTTCAAACAGCTTGGAGCGTTCGGCGAATTCAGCCTGGCGACGTTCGCTTTCTTCGGCTTCGGTCAGAATGTCGATGGTCCAGCCTGACAGCTGGGAGGCAAGACGCACATTCTGGCCACGACGACCAATGGCCAGCGACAGCTGATCGTCCGGCACCACGACTTCAATGCGCTCAGCATCTTCGTCGAGCACCACCTTCACCACTTCAGCAGGGGCAAGGCCGTTCACGATGAATGTCGCAGGGTCCGGAGACCACTGGATGATGTCGATCTTTTCGCCCTGCAGTTCGTTCACAACGGCCTGCACGCGGCTGCCGCGCATACCCACGCAGGCACCGACGGGATCGATGGAGCCATCGTTCGAGATGACGGCGATCTTGGCGCGGCTGCCGGGATCACGCGCCACAGAGCGAATTTCGATGATGCCGTCGTAGATTTCAGGCACTTCCTGTTCAAACAGCTTCGCCATGAACTGGGGATGCGTGCGCGACAGGAAAATCTGCGGGCCGCGCTGCTCGCGACGCACATCAAACACATAGGCGCGGATGCGGTCGCCGGTGCGGAACGCTTCGCGCGGGATCTGCTCGTCGCGGCGCACGATGGCTTCCGCGCGGCCCATGTCGACGATGACGTGGCCATATTCCACGCGCTTCACCAGACCATGAATGATTTCGCCGACGCGATCCTTGTATTCGTCGTACTGGCGGTCGCGCTCGGCATCGCGGACCTTCTGCACGATCACCTGCTTGGCGGTCTGGGCGGCAATGCGGCCAAAATCGATGGGTGGCAGCGGCTCAGTCAGAAAGTCGCCAACCACAGCAGCCGGGTTGCGGACGCGGGCGTCTTCCAAGGTGATCTCGGTCGCGTCGTTCTCAACGGTTTCGACCACTTCCTGCAGCCGGTTGAGTTTGATCTCGCCGGTCTTGGGATCAATCTGCGCGCGGATTTCATTTTCCGCGCCGTAGCGAGAGCGCGCGGCCTTCTGGATTGCGTCTTCCAGAGCCTCGATGACGATTGCCTTGTCGATGGACTTTTCGCGGGCGACCGCGTCAGCAATCTGCAGAAGCTCGAGCCGGTTGGCGCTAACAGCCTGTGCCATGAAAACTTACTCCGTGATGTATTCTTCTAGTGTTTCAAGTTCGGAGGGTGCCCCAGAACCATTGGGACTGGCGCCTCCGCTTTTCTGGCTTTGTTTGATGAGCGCGTCGGTCAGCACCAGCTTGGCGTCGTGCACATCACCGAACGGCAGGCCAACGACCTGCGGCTCGGAAAATCCTTCAATTTCAACCGCAATGCGGATTTCGTTTTCGTCGTCCGCAAACCCATCCAGAATGCCGCGAAAGCGCTTGCGGCCATCGATAGGCACCTGCAGCTCGACCTTGGCGAGATGTCCTGCCCAGGTCTCAAAGTCCTTTTCGCGGGTCAACGGGCGGTCGATCCCGGCGGACGACACTTCCAGGGTGTATTTGCCGGAAATCGGGTCATCCACGTCCAGAGCCGCTGACACGGCGCGGGAGACCTCCTCGCAGCCTTCGATCGGCATGGTGCCGTCGGGCTTTTCCGCCATGATCTGCAAGGTCGGTGTACCGGAGCCGATAATGCGAATGCGCACGATCTCATAGCCCAGGCTCTCAACGAGAGGGGCAATGATGCCTTCGATGCGCTCTTCCGCAGGTGTCTTGGCCTTCAGGCTCAAATCCGGACTCCAGAAACAAAAAAAGGGGCTGCCGAAGCGCCCCTGGAACCTACCGTCGCAGCCATTCTGCCAAGTCAGCAAAACAACCGGGGTCTCAACTTGGCCGGACCATACGCCCAAAGTTTCAAAAAGGAAAGCGTCTAGGCGTTTCGCTCAAACTCCAGATAGCAGGGGGTGCGGCCCTCGCGGATGGCTTTGGCTTCGTAGCGGGTGCCGGGCCAGCCGGGGGGTGGCGTGTCGTGGTTGGCCAGACTGTATGGTGTCTCGGTGAACTGCCCGTTCTCAGCAATCTCGCGCAGGGTCCACTGGATATAGTCGGGGATATCACTTGCGACCTGCAGGATCTGGCCGGGTTTGATGACGCGGGCGAGGCTTGTGAGCGTATCGCCGCCAACGAAGCGCCGCTTGTTCTGGCGTGACTTGGGCCAGGGGTCGGGATAGAGCAGATAGACCCGGTCCAGCGTATCGGGCTTGAGGGCATCCAGCACGTCACGGGCATCGCCGTGATGCACCCGCACATTGGCAAGAGACTGTTCTTCGATGGCGGCCAGGGTCTTGGCAACGCCATTGAGAAACGGTTCGCAGCCGATGAAACCGATGTCGGGGTTCTGCGCCGCGCGGGCAATCAGATGTTCGCCGCCGCCAAAGCCGATTTCCACATGCACTTCGTTTACGTCAGAAAACAACGTGTACGGATCAAGTGGTGTATCGGTTGGAACCGCAATGCGTGGCAGAACATCCGCAAACAGCTTTTGCTGGCGCGGGGACAGGGCCTTGCCTTTGGCGCGGCCATAAATAAGGGGCCGCCGCGTGAACGGCCGCCCCTCATCTTTGTGTCGATCAGCCATGAGACCAGGCTTCGTTTTTCAAAGTGTCTAGCTGATGGCTGCCTTGAGCGGCTCAACGAGATCCGTCTTCTCCCAGGAGAAGCCGCCATCTGCGTCTGCTTCACGGCCAAAGTGGCCATAGGCAGCTGAACGGGCGTAGATCGCCTTGTTGAGGTTCAGGTGCTCACGGATGCCGCGCGGGCTCAGATCCATAGCTTCCTGGATCGCGCCTTCAAGCTTGGCTTCGTCCACATTGCCCGTGCCGTGCAGGTCCACATAGACGGATAGCGGCTTGGAAACGCCGATGGCATAGGCCAGCTGGATGGTGCACTTGTCGGCAAAGCCGGCAGCGACCACGTTCTTGGCGACATAGCGGGAAGCGTAAGCGGCGGAGCGATCCACCTTGGTGGGATCCTTGCCGGAGAATGCACCGCCGCCGTGCGGCGCTGCACCGCCATAGGTGTCGACGATGATCTTGCGACCTGTGAGGCCCGCGTCACCGTCCGGACCGCCAATGACGAAGAGACCGGTGGGGTTCACGTAGAATTCTTCTTCCGGGCACATCCAACCATCGGGCAGCACATCAAGAACATGCGGGCGCACGATCTCGCGCACCTGATCCTGGGTAAGGCCTTCAGCGTGCTGGGTCGACACCACAACGGATGTCGCGCCGACGGGCTTGCCGTTTTCATATTTCAGGGTGACCTGGCTCTTTGAGTCCGGGCCAAGGCCTGAGTTTGCATCGCCGTGGCGGGCGTCGGCGAGTGATTTGAGAATGCGGTGCGAGAAGACGAGCGGTGCCGGCATCAGCACGTCGGTTTCGCGGCAGGCATAGCCGAACATGATGCCCTGGTCGCCAGCGCCTTCGTCCTTGTTGCCGGCAGCGTCCACGCCCTGCGCGATATGCGCGGACTGGGCGTGCAGCAGCACGTCGACCTGTGCGTTCTTCCAGTGGAAGCCATCCTGTTCGTAGCCGATGTCCTTGATGGCGGCACGGGCGACTTCTTCAAACGGGGCTGGTGTCACGCGGTCGCCGTCGCCCAGAAGGCTTTCAGGCGCGCGCACTTCACCGGCGATGACCACGCGGTTGGTGGTGGTCAGCGTTTCAGCGGCAACACGCACCTGGGAGGCGTCCATGCCTTCCTTTTCAGCGGTCCGGAAAATCAGATCCACGATCTCGTCGGAAACCCGGTCGCAAACCTTGTCAGGATGGCCTTCAGAAACGGACTCACTGGTAAACAGATAGCTGGAACGTGCCACGGCAGGTGGTCTCCCCATGTAAGCCCGGAAATGCGGTTGCGGCCCCTTGCCGAAAACGCCCAGGCGACTGGCAGTCGATCACATACGCAGTGCAGCAGATTGAGCTGCAGTCGCTGCATATGAACGGTGAAAGGCACCGGCCCTACGGACCGGCGAATAAGAATGCGGGGTTCTTGCCGGGTTTGGCCGAACCCGTCAAGGCCAAGAGGGCTAAGGAGGGGCTCAGGCAGGGACGAGCGGGTATGCGCTCCAGATATGGAGGGTTCGTCAGCAAAATAAGGCTGCTGACAAAGGTCAAGCCGGCTGGCGTCGACGCGGCTTATTCAGGCGCTTTATTCAGGAACCCTATTCGGGTACCGGGGTCTGGGACTTCGCCAGCGCCTTGAGCATGTCGACGATGCCGCGGCGTACGGCCGGGTCGCGGATCTCTACAAAAGCCCGGTTGAGCTGCAGGCCTTCCGAGCTGGAAACAAAGTCCATGACAAAAGGCGCGCTATCACCTTCTGCAAATGCCTGCTCCCCCCCGGGCGCGTGGGCATCATTGTCAGCCATCTCTTCATAGAAGTACTGAACCGGCACGTTGAGAATACGCGACACCTCATACAGGCGGCTGGCACCAATGCGATTGGTGCCCTTTTCGTATTTCTGAACCTGCTGGAAAGTCAGACCGAGTTGCTCACCCAGTTTTTCCTGACTCATGCCGACGAGCAAGCGGCGCAGCCGGACCCGGCTACCCACATGTACGTCAATAGGATTTGGTTCTTTCCTAGCCACCCACATCTCCCCTAGCAAAGACCACACTTGTCGAAGTGGTAATTTGCACTAGCACTAACCTATGAGTGCAAGCGAGTGATGTGCACGTCAATATGAGCTATGTCAAAATAGTCATCAATAATGCGCCATACAACTATGGGTTGCAGTCGCGTGTATTAGTGTTGTCTGTGTTTAGTTATTTTTGAATACAGTATAGTTAATACTAGAGTTAAGCAGGCAATCCAAAACCCTAGATCACCATTTCTAGAATAAATGGTTGCATCAATTTTTCCCGGTAAGTTCTGGTCCAATACTCCAGCTTCGCCCAGTCGCAGATGGGCGCGTATCTGGCCACGCGGGCCAATAACGGCCGATATTCCAGTATTAGCTGCACGGATAAGTGGAAGCCCCTGCTCGACTGCTCGCATTCTTGCTTGAAAAAAATGTTGCCGTGGGCCAATCGAATCACCAAACCACGCATCGTTGGTGGCATTGAGAAGCCATCCGGGCCTGTGTTCCCCTACGGAATCTCCCGGGAATATGACTTCGTAACAGACCAGCGGACCCATCTGTGGCATTCCGGGTACACTTACAGACTGCGGACCTGGACCACTGCTATATCCTCCGCGTTGTCGTGTCAGTTGCTGCAAACCAATGGCATTCAGTACACGTTGGGCCGGCAGGTACTCGCCGAACGGCACCAGATGCGCCTTGTCATAGGTGGCCGTAATGGTGGCGTTGGAATCCAGCACCATGACTGAATTGAAGAACCGCGCCCACCTGCCATCCGGCATGGTTTGCGGCAGCGGCTCGGCGCGCACTGCGCCGGTGATCAGATTCACGCCGTCCGGAAGCGTATCTGCAATCAAAGCGCGTGCATCAGGATTATCGGCGAGCAGAAAGGGGGGTGCGCTTTCGGGCCAGATGACATGGGTGATGCCGGCCAGATTGTCCTGTGCCCGGCTGAGGCGCAGAAGGCGCGAGAAGTTGACCGCGCGCAACTCCGGCCGCCATTTGTCTTTCTGGGCAATGTTGGGCTGCACGATACGCAGTTTTACATCCGCCACATCTGCCGGTGTGGGCAATGACAGCCGCCACACCCCAAATCCGAAAAGCGCCAGCGGCACAACACCGGCGAAACACACAAACGCGGCAGCCCGGCTTCGGGTCACGGTGACGCCGGGGCCCGCCAGCAATGCGGGCGCCGTTGCCACAAGTGCTGCGAGGACCGTGTGTCCATAAAGACCCCACAGGGATGTGGCCTGCACCAGCGTGTCCGAGACAGAGAACCCGTAGCCCAGGCTGTTCCACGGGAAGCCAGTCAGCACATGGCCGCGCAGCCATTCAGCAAGTGCAAAGGCGACAACAAAGCTCAAAACACGCGTGGCACCGGTGCGGGATACGGCGCGCGCGGCAACGGCGGCACCAGCAAAAAACAAGGCCAGACCGCCGGGCATGATGAGCGCCACAAAGGGCAGCATCCAGGCAAACTGCTCTGCCTCCACAAGGAAGGCAGAGCCGATCCAGTAAAGACCGGCGAGAAAGAAGCCAAAGCCAAAAGCCCATGCCGTCAGGGCCGCCCGGCGCCAGCCGGCAAAGCGTTGTTCAGCGTCTGGCTCAATTCCGTCCAGCAACCAAAGCAGCACCGGGTAGGTGACAAACAGCAAGGGCCACAGGCCGAAGGGCGGCATGGCAAAGACCGTCAGCGCACCGGCACCGGCCGACAGACCAAGCCTCTGCCAGCCTGACCGACCAGCCAACCACTCGGCCAGCCGGGTTACTCCCCCAACAATCCCCTGCATGCGCTCTGCCTGTTTTAATCAGTCGTCGGATTATCTGACTTGTCTGCGGTCGGACTTTCCGATGTTGCCCCTGGATGCACAACCAGCCGCTTGATGCGGCGAGGATCGGCATCTGCAATTTCAAATTCGATGCCCGCTTCATGCACCACGACTTCGCCACGCTGCGGCACACGACCCAGCATGTCGAATATGAGGCCGCCCAGAGTGTCCAGATCGTCTTCACGCTCTTCTGGCATCAATGTGACGTTGAGCATCTCTTCCAGATCGCCGATCTCGGCGCGCGCCGTGGCATCAATCAATCCACCAGGAAGGCGCACAAGATCGGGACGTTCTGCCTCGTCATGCTCGTCTTCGATTTCGCCAACGATCTCTTCGACCAGATCTTCAATGGTGACGAGGCCGTCTGTCCCGCCATACTCATCAATCACGAGTGCCATGTGGACACGGCTTGCCTGCATTTTGAGGAGCAGATCAATCGCCGGCATGGAGGGCGGCACATAAACAAGATCGCGGCGGATGGATGCCAGGTCGAACTTGTCGTCGGTCTCACCGCCGGTGCGGTTATCGGCCATCCAGCCGAGCAGGTCCTTGATGTGCACCATGCCTCGCGGGTCATCCAGCGTTTCGCTGAAAACCGGCAGGCGGGAATGGTTCGCTTCGCGGAAGACCTTCACAAGCTCATCAAGAGACGTGCTTTGTTCGACCGCCACAATATCGGGACGCGGCACCATGACGTCTTCAGTGCGCAGCTCATTGAAGCCCAGCAGGTTGACGAACATGTCCTGCTCGGCTGCTGACAGCCCCGCCTC
>JBCBUN010000004.1:0-20478 GCA_039818145.1 Pseudomonadota bacterium | reverse complement strand
CAGAAAGTCAGGCTCCGTGAGCCGGGATTTGAGCGACCGCATCGTTTCAGGACTGATGAACGGCAACAAAAACGCCAAGCTCATCCGCCGCGACCTCGCCGACGGTGTTCCCTTCATCGATGAAACCTTCACCACCGCGATCAACACGCCGGAAGACAAGCGCACGGCAGCGCAGAAAGACGCCCTGCGCGTCTCCGATCAACTGGTCGCAGAACTTCAGGCCGCCGACGCCGTCGTGATCGGCTCCCCGATTTACAATTTCGGTGTGCCTGCAACCTTCAAGGCGTGGATCGATCAGGTGGCCCGCGCAGGGGTTACCTTCCGCTACACGGAGAATGGCCCTGTCGGTCTTTTGGAAAACAAGAAGGCCTATGTGGCACTTGCTTCCGGCGGCACTCAGGTTGGGTCCGACATTGACTTTGCGTCCGGCTGGATCAAACACATCATGGGCTTCATCGGCATTCACCACGTTGAGTTCGTCGCCGCGGACCGCACCATGATGGACGACCAGTCAGTGGCGCGCGCCGAGGCGGCTGCGGAGAAACTGGCTGCCTGAAGGGCGGCGATAGAGCAGACACGGCCGGTGTACTCCCGACCGATGCGGCTCGTAGCCGCCAGCAGAGGAGTGCGCCGGCCATCTTTTCAGTCGATCAGGAAACGGACTGATCTCGCCCTTTGGCGTAACAGAAGTCGCAATGGCTGCCGCCCATCATCCGAGTCTGAGTACGTTCAAGCTGCAGGCCCGCACGATCAGCCATGACGTAGTCTTCGGAGCAGATGAGCAGATCACCAAGCTCCGATGCGCCGAGGTCTCGCATGAGGTCCGCGTACTGGCAGCGCGTGACATGGATCTCTACACGGTCGTCATCCGCAGAAACGACGTCATAGTCGAGCACATTGCCTGATTTAAAGTGGTCAAAATCCCGCTTGAGGATGTCCAGACGTGGAGGCCTTAGCTTCGTGCAGGCGCCGCGCGCGGCCATGCGTTGGTCGTTGTATCGCTTGCGCAGGGCGTCAAGCACCACCTGGGCACCCAACTCATCCTGCAAAGTCCGGATCAAGGGCACGGCCAGCTCCATCTGGATTTTGATACGCTGGAACGGCGTGAGTTGCGGTTGGTCCATGATAGCTCCCTCGTCCCGATTTATTGCCAGCGTCGCCTTGGTCCGACGGCGCGGTGGCGGGTCCGGCAAAAACCATAACACGGCGAGCGGACTAGTTCGGGATCACCGGCACCAGCAGATGCGAGTCATACATGCCTCCGGTGTGGATGACATGGGTGCCTTCATTGACTGTCGTGTCGTGCGCCAACGCCATATGATCCATCTGGTCGCGGCCCTGCACAGAGACCTCCAGCGTCTCGCCCGGCATGAACCGCGTGCCGCTTGGCAGGATCTCGATTTCCACCGGAACGATCTCGCCATTGGACAGTGGCAGGCTGCGCTCATGGGCCAGCACGGGCTGCGCCGGTGTTGAAAGTTCGGGATCAAGTTCGCGCTGCGACACACGCAGCCAGCCAAGGGCGACCGGCCCTTTGGTGTAGCTCGCCTTGGCGTAAAACGTGTTCTCTTCGCCTTGCGGATTGTATTTCCGGATCGCCACGAACAGGTCCATGTCGTCGGCGCCGTCGGCCTCAACCCAGAGCTTCAGCTTCATGTTGCCGGTCAGCTCGGTCTCTTCGCTGAACGTCTTGCGAAACACAGCGCCGCCCTCCTGAGCGTCATACTGCTTGACCGCACTGTCAGCCGGCAGGGTGTCCATCAGTGCATCGGTCTTGGCATCCAGATAAAGCGGGGTCAGCGCGGTTGTAGGCAGGGGCCAGGTGTCTTCACTGCGCACGCTGTAAGTATCAAGCGTGTCACGAACTTCCAGCCGGACGCGCGGTCGGGTGTCAAAGCCGTTATCCGCACCCTTGAGGAAATGGTCGAAGAAGGCCGTCTGCATCTCCAGCGCCGCAGGGCTGTAATAGACATCCCATTTGGGCTGCCCGTGCGTGTAGAGCCATTTCTGCTCGGACCCGATGCGCTTGAAGCCTTCAAACGAACCGCGCGTATGCATGCCGTGGTCAGACCAGCTCGCCGCGATCAAAGCCGGGACCGTGATCTCCTCCAGCGCAATACCGGAGGGCGGCATCACGTTTTCCTGCAGCCACTTCATCAGCATCGGCCGTTCGCCAGCGAAGTTGACGATCGCCGCTGGCGGCAGGTTGATGTCGTTGGCCTTGCTGCGCACCCGCGTCAGCCAGAACTCGGTAAAGGCTGTTTCCGGAATGCCGCCGTGAAACAGCACTTCGCGATAATTGTCGCTCTGACCCTCCCACGGCATGATCGCCTTGAGGTGCTCGGGCGCGCTGCTCGCAGCCACCCATTGCGCGATGGCGAGATACGAGACACCCGTCAGGCCCACATTGCCGTTGCTCCAGTCCTGCGTTCCCGCCCAGGTGATGGCATCGTGGAAGTCATGGCGGTCCTGCATGCTCAGCACGCTCGCCACGCCTTCAGATTTTCCATAGCCACGGCTGTCCAGCGTCACCACCGCATAGCCCTGCTGCACCCAATAGGCCGGGTCCGGACCTTCCCAGGGGGTCCACGGGCTCACGACGATCTGCCCCATGTCATATTCAGGCGTCGCATTGCGGCGGATGTAATCCGGATACTGGTTCGGGCCTTCGTCCTTGTGATAGGCGGTCAGCATCATCACCACAGGGAACGGACCCTGCGTTTTGGGACGATAGACATTGGCGGACAGCCGAATGCCGTCGCGCGTTTCAACGCCGACGTCCCGGTCAATGATGACCTCGTTTTCCAGTTCGGAAATGTCCTTGATGATGATCGGGCTGTCCGGCGTGCCGATGAAGTCGGACAAGTCGGACGGCTCATGCAGCTCAGGTCCCGAGCTGAAGATGACTGCAATCCCCGCAACCAGAATGGTCACGATCCCGGCCGTAACCATGAGTATCTTTCTCATTGTCATTTCCTTCTTTGGACTGGATGTCCGCGTCTATGTCGTTGTGGGGAACAGGGTGCTCAGCACACGGCCGATATGGGCATCGACGCCGGCACCACCTGTGATGTCGTCGCGGTAGAACTTGTTGGTGAAGGGCGCGAGAGCGAAGGGAACCGAGCAGAGCATCACCAGGAAGATGAAGAACGACTCCGGATCGTGCTCTGTGAGATATCCGGCCTTCTGCACCCGCTCGAACACCGGCGTGATCAGCTGGTGCACCGGCAGGATGCGCGCCACCAGATAATCCAGATGCGGGCCCTGCTCGCCGCCTTCCTTGAGCATCAGTTTCGCAACCTCCGGCATCTCCGCCGTCTGCCGCATGAACTGCGTGATGAAGGCCTTGAGCAGGTCCACCGGGTCGTCCTCATCGATCTTGTTGAAAAGGGGCAGCTGGCGTTCTGCCACCTGCCCAATGAAGTCGTCGACGACCGCCTTCCACAGGTCATCCTTGGTCCCGAAATGGTGGCGGATCAGCCCATGGGTCGTGCCGGCGCTGTCTGCAATGTCACGCAGGCTGGTTGCGGCAAAGCCATCCGCCGCGAAGCGCCGGCCAGCGGCGGCCAGAATGCCGCGGCGTGTCTCGTCGGCGGCTTCGGCTGACCGCTTCCCGCGCTTTCGGTCCGGAATGGCTTTTTTATTATCCATTCGGATAATAAAAAGAAATGCCTGCGGAAAGTCAATCCACAAATGAAGGGCGGCTGTGCTATGTCACATCCGCTTACTGCCAACGCATACGACACGGGGACAGCCATGGCGCAGCCGAACACATCCGTTATCCGCACACCGGACGCCCGGTTTGACAATCTGCCGGACTGGCCCTTTGCGCCGCACTACCAGGAAGTCGCGCCGGGCATCGAGATGCACTATGTGGACGAAGGCCCGCGGGACGGCGAGGTTGTTCTGCTGCTGCACGGCCAGCCAAGCTGGAGCTACCTCTACCGCAAGATGATCCCGCCGCTGGTCGCTGCTGGCTACCGCGTGATTGCACCGGACCTGATCGGCTTTGGCCGCTCCGACAAACCCACCTCCAAGGACATGCACAGTTACACCGGGCACGTCGCATGGATGCGCAGCTTTGTTGAGCGCCTCAACCTCACCGGCATCAACGTCTTCGTGCAGGACTGGGGCGGCCTCATCGGCCTGCGCGTGGTCGCTGAAATCCCGCAGCGCTTTGCCACCATCACCGCTGGCAATACCGGCCTGCCGGAAGCACCCTTTCCCATGTCGATCATCGGCAAGTGGATGATGCGGTATCAGGCATGGCGCAAGGGCGACACCATCACCAGCATGGACAAGATCGGCGGGTTCTCGGACTGGATCGCCCATGCCCGGTACGCCCGCGAGTTCAACCCCGGTGCGACGCTCCAGTCCGCAACCGTCAATGACCTGAGCCCGGACGAAGTCGCTGCCTATCAAGCACCCTTCCCGGATGAACCCCACATGATGGGGCCCCGCGCCATGCCGTGGCTGGTGCCCAGTGAGCTGGGCAAGGGCAGGGCTGCCTGGAAAAAACTTGAAGCGCTCGATACGCCCGTGCTGCTGGTCTTCTCAGACAGTGATCCGGTTACGGCAGGTCGCGACAAGGAGTTTGCCAAGCGCCTCAAGGGAGCAAACGGCCAGCCCCACAAAACCATCGAAGGCGGTGGCCACTTCCTGCAGGACGACAAAGGCGAAGAGATCGCCGCCCACATGATCCAATGGCTGAAGGGCCTCTAGGCAGGCACCTACAGGACGCATGAAGCATCAGGCGGCGTCGCGCTTGGGCGTCATCAAGAACGCCACAATGAAGGCGATCGCCATGATCTGGTCCCCGATGCCGCCGAAGAAGAACTGCTCATCCCCGCGCCCGACCAGATACAGATAGATGAAGGGCAGGGTGCTCAGCTTTTCAAGCACGCAGACCGGCATGATCGGCCGGTAGCGCACGGGGTCCGTCGAGATCACCAGAAACAGGATCTGGAACACGAACGCGATGCCCGCAAAGCCGAGATAATAAACCGGCTGCGCGATCTGTGATGTATCCGCGAAGAACAGCGGCGTGATCACCAGCAGGCCATAAATACCCGCAATCCGAAAAATCCACTTGGCAGCAGTCATGTCTGTGTCCCCTTGCTTGTGCCCGCGAGGCTAGTGCCGCCCGCGCGCAAGGCCAAGACGCAGAGCGGCGAACAGGGCGCAAAACGACATGACACATTCGCAAGAGTGGAGGGCGCAAGAGTGAAGGGCACAAGAGCGTCCCGCCCGCGTATCAGCGAGCGGGACGTCTTTAGTCGGAATGCCTCCGGTCAGGACGTTTCCGGTCAGGTGGCGCGCGTCCAGACTTCCTTGCGGTACACCTGCAAGGCAAACAATGCCACGGCGAGGACGGTCGCCCCGACCAGGGTCTGGGTCGGGCCGAACATCAGGATCAGCGAGACACTCCAGAACGACATCGCCAGCCCGAGCGCTGCGCGATAGTCAAAGTTGAGCGCAAACAGCAGCATCGTCAGGAACAGGAATCCGGTCTTTGACCAGTAGACCTTGTTGGCATCCACAACGAAGGCAGCCGGCTCGGTCACAGCGGTGTAGCTTGCAAAGATGTTGACCCCGTCGCCGAACCAGAGGTTCAGCGTCATCGACCCGACCAGGTACACATAATTGCCTACGGCTGCGTAGAAGAGAATGTTCGGCAGCAATGGATATCGAAGTTTCAGCATGGATCTAGCCCCCTAAAAATGAGAATAATCTCAAATATGAGTCGATTCTCATTTTTCAAGGCCTTTTGTCGTCGCCTCCGCGAGTGGACCCTCCGGTCCAGCCGGAGGGATACGGTGTGACGAAAACCTGAGCGCAACGGCTGCACAGCAGCCAAAGCGCGCGACCGCGCGCCAGCCGGTCAGGCCGCCCCAGCGGAGGGCCTGCGGCCCGTGAGCTCGAAAAAGTCACAATGGCAGAATCTGAGGGGTCCGCAGGACTAGCGACGTCGATTGCTTCGTGCCAGAGTCCGCCCCGGGATGCGAAACCAGCGTCAAAAAGAGCGGAAATCCGCCGTTTCACGATGGTTTGGCCGGGGAATTGGGGCAAGCGGATGTCCGCCTGCCCGCCCGCACACGAAATTGTCTATAGGCGCGCGCCTGGCAGTCAGGCCCCGCGCACAACATGGGAGAAAGACGTGAAGGAAGCCCTCCAGTTCTACATCGATGGTGAGTGGGTCGACCCCGCCACCCCCAAGACCCTTGAGGTCATCAACCCCGCAACAGAAGAGCCCTGCGGCACCATTGCCATGGGCTCAGAAGCTGACGTCGACAAGGCCGTCGCCGCTGCCAAGGCTGCGTTCCCCGCATGGTCAAACACGACCCGCGAAGAGCGCATTGCGATGTTCGAAAAGATCCTCGAGGTCTATCAGACCCGCTATGACGAGATCGCCGAAACCATCTCCACCGAGATGGGCGCGCCGATCTGGCTGGCCAAGGCGGCTCAGGCGGCCATGGGCGTTGCGCATTTCACCAGCACGCTCGAAATCCTGAAGAACTACCAGTTCGAAGAAGTCCGCGGCTCCACGCAGATCAAGAAGGAAGCTGTGGGCGTCTGCGGTTTCATCACGCCGTGGAACTGGCCGGTTAACCAGATCGTCTGCAAGGTGGCTCCGGCCCTGGCTGCCGGCTGCACCATGGTGCTCAAGCCCTCTGAAGTGGCCCCGCTCAACGCCATCATCCTGGCGGAAATCTTCCACGAAGCAGGCCTGCCGAAAGGCGTCTTCAACCTGGTCAATGGCGACGGCCCGTCTGTCGGTGCGCCACTTTCCAGCCACAAGGACGTGGACATGGTGTCCTTCACCGGCTCAACCCGCGCCGGCATCATGGTTGCCAAGGCAGCTGCCGACACGGTCAAGCGCGTCGCACAGGAACTGGGCGGCAAGTCACCCAACATCGTTCTGGAAGATGCAGACATCTCAGCAGCCGTCGCCGGTGGCGTTCAGGGCGTGATGATGAACTCTGGCCAGTCTTGTAACGCACCGACCCGCATGTTCGTGCCCGCTGGCAAGAACGACGAAGTCAAAGCCGTTGCCAAGGCAGCTGCTGAAGGCGTCAAGGCCGGTGATCCGCATGCGGAAGGAACCACCATCGGTCCTGTTGTGTCTGAAGTTCAGTTCAACAAGATCCAGGACCTGATCCAGAAGGGCATCGACGAAGGCGCAACGCTCGTCGCCGGTGGCACGGGTCGTCCTGAAGGTCTCAACAAGGGCTTCTATGTCCGCCCGACCGTCTTTGCAGACGTGACGCCGGACATGACGATTTCCCGCGAGGAAATCTTCGGCCCGGTTCTCTCCATCCTCACCTATGAGACGGAAGAGCAGGCCATCGAGATGGCGAATGACACGGAGTATGGCCTCTCGTCCTACGTCCAGTCAGGCGACATCAACCACGCCCGCGAAGTCGCCGGTAAGATCCGCGCCGGCAACGTGCACCTCAACGGCGCGGGCCCGGACGTCAACGCACCGTTCGGCGGCTACAAGCAGTCCGGCAACGGCCGCGAATGGGGCGAGTTCGGCTTCGAAGAATTCCTCGAAGTCAAAGCCGTCCTCGGCTACGAAGCCGCGTAACACGCGACTTCACACGCAACACACCAAAGCCCCGGCGGAGCAATCCGCCGGGGCTTTTTCTATTTCGACCTTGTGTAATTTGGAAAGCGGAACAGAACAATCCGGTACACGACTGAGCATGCCGCCCCAAGAATTGTTGCCAGCATTGCGAACGCAAATGCATCGTCTTGTTGCGTAGGCAGACCACCCAAAAAGATGATCATGATCAACAAACAGGCTGCCCAGCCCGTTACAGATCCCGCAGCGGCCCATACGAACCACCCCCTAGGACCTATCCATGGGAAAGCAAACCAGAGCAGGCTGGTGAAAGCGGCGCTAAAGACGATCGATATCGGGCCGCCGATAGCGATAGCCAGAGGAGTAACGACCAAAAACTCCAGAATACTTGAGCCCAGTCCCGCGAGGCCCCGAGCCACGTGTCGCTCGACAAGCAAAACAACAAGCATGCCAATTGGACCGCTTACGAAAACTGAAAAGAATGCAGCGACCCAATTGGGTGCAAGAGGCTTTTCTTTCATCTGAACCTACAATGCAGGCAATGAACTCAAGTGTAAAATAGTCATAAGCCTTAGCCATTTTGTTTGCTGCGTCGACCCTATCAACCGACGGAACCGTCGCCCCCAACCGTTGAAGATGTCGTGTGTGCCTCTCACGTTCAGTCAGGAGAACAGCCATGACGTCTTCCCTTCGCGTGTCTCGACGCGCTTTTTCTGCGGCGGTTGTCGGCGCGTCAGCCCTCATCGCGGCAGCGACCTTTGCGCCGTCCGACGCTGCTGCCGCACCGCGCCATGTGGCAGCCAAGATCACCCTTGCCCAGGCCGATGTGGTTGTGCGGGTTGCCCCGCCGACGCGCCGCGTTGTGACCACACGTCCCGCACGGCCCAATGCGCGTGCCGTCTGGACCGACGGTTACTGGCGCTGGAACGGCCGCAAGCATGTGTGGGTCGGGGGCCGCTGGGTGTCCAACCCCAAGGGCACCTGGGTCGCCGGGCGCTGGGAAAAGCGCGCCGGCGGCTATGTCTGGATTGCCGGACGCTGGCGCCGTTAGGCTGCTTTCGCCGGGAGCAGCTCGCACGCGCAACCGTCCGTATGTGAGGCATGAAAGTTCAAGAGAGTCCGGTGGGTTTCTCTCAGCTTTGTTCTTGTGCCTGCTGCTCCCCGACCTCGGCATCTTCTCAATGGAGATGATCCCCATCCGGTGAGGCCTTTTCAGGCGAAGGAGGGTTAGGGCACCACCCGGTCAGGCCTTCATGGCGCACGGGACATGCATGGTCATTCGGGGGAGCCAGTCGCTACCATCAGTTTTTCTGTACCCCTGAACAGCGGGAGCGAGCGCCACTCAACTGCGTCATCGCCTTCTGCGAGATGAAGATCGGGGTATTTCTCAAACAAGGCCTTGAACAGGTGCCGTGTTTCAAGCCGCGCCAGTGGTGCGCCAAGGCAAAGGTGCTGTCCGCCGCCAAAGGCCACATGAGGCGGGCCCTTGCGCGCAATATCAAACGTATCCGGATTTTCGAACGCGTCCGGATCACGGTTCGCGCCATGCAATGATGCCAACATGCCCTGATTGGCTGACATCGGGCATCCGTCCATCTGCCGCTCGTCCATGATCACGCGTGCCGTCACGGCGGCAGGCGATTCCATCCGCAACACTTCCTCCACAGCACTTTCTGCAAGCGACGGATCATCTTTCAGCTTCTGCAACTGGTCGCGATTGGTAAGAAACAACCAGACGCCGCTGCCGATAAGGTCGGTCGTTGTCAGATTGCCCGCCGCCAACAGCAACTGAAGATTGGTGGCGATCTCCTCATCATTCATGTCAGCGCCGTGTGCCTGTGCGAGCATAAGGTCTGAGGTCAGGTCATCCCGAGGGGCGGCCTTGCGTGTCTTCATGAGGTCCAGGAAGTAAGCATGCAGGTTCTGGCTGCCCTCAATCATGATCTGTGTCTGCTCCGGCGTGCGCAACGGATCAAGCGAATGGATGCCGGCCTCTGACCATTCCCGGAAGTCTTTCAGCCGGCTGTCATCAACACCAATGATCTTCGCGATAACGATGATTGGCAGTGGCAGGGCAATCTCCTGAACCAGGTCAAACGAACCTGCGTCCGGCGCGGCGGCCACAACATCTGCCACCACCTGTTCAATGACCGACTGCATTTTTTTGATGCGTGGATAAAACACTTTTGCAAACGGAGTGCGGATGCGGGTGTGGTCCGGGTCATTCAGAAACAGGATCGAGTCGAGCCGGGTCTCGCTGTCGTCGCGCTCTACATCGGGTGTCGCAAAGGACGCAACAAAGGAGCCTTCTTCCGCAAGCACGGGATGCCGCGCAATCGTCTTGTCCTGCAGGGACCGGCGAACATCTTCATATCGCGTCAGAAACCACGTCTTGCCGGTTTGGTCATACATCACCGGACACTGTTCTCTCAGCTCCCTCAGACGTGGATGTGGATCAACCCGTGCCACCGGATCAAAGGCGGACACTTCGGCAATTGAGTAGGGGCTGTCCTGTTGTAGGGGCGTATCGTTTTCCTGTGATGACATTCTATCGTCCCTCCATCTGTTGGCTGGTGCATATGAGTCGTTTCAGCCAGCACCCGACCCGCTAAGGGGCCGGCACATAATCCAGAATGCTCTGCTGAAAATGCATCAGCGAAGACTCCGCTCCGGCTCCTGCTGCAAGCGGCCCAACCTCATAGGCGGGGGAGGTCAGGGATCGCTGCATCTTCTCACACACCCAAACGTCCTCCGTCTGAAAGTCATAGGTCTCGAGCGGGTGTGTCTCCCAGTTGTCAGAACTGATGAGGCCGGTGACGGGATCATATCCTGGTATGTCAGACACTTTCCCGTAACGCCCTTGGAATGCGGGCGGCGAGAATGTGCGGGCCTTGAGATGTGTAACGCCGGGCGATATCGGCACAAGCTGCGCCACCGAAAGGCTGTAAGGCACTGCAGTGATGATCGTGGTCGGAAACAGCATGTAGACACCGCCATAGGGCGTCATGCCGTCTGGGAGTGTGTCAGTCACGCCCATGCGTTTGAACTGGTCCTCGACGAGTTTCGTCAACGGGGAGCGGGCGCCGTCACGCTCAGTCGAGTACCACACCAGATGCTGCCTATGGGCATCCCATATGTTTTTGTCCGGTCCCACTGGCCCTAGTGTTTTGTCGTGCAGATAGGCCAGGTGATAGCCGTCTATGGCGTTCTCGTAGAACACCTTCCAGTTACACTTCATCTCGTAAATGGCTTCGTCACCCGCCACCAGCGAGCCATCCTCGATATCATGCGGCCAGGCCACATCCGGTACCGACCCCAGATAGGTGGTGAAATCCATCTCCGGTTCGGGGTCAGGGTGCACAAAGACCAACCCCTTGAATACGCCGATGGCTGCGGGCTTGAGCCCAAGCGCTGACTTATCGATGCCGGCAAAACACTCAGCTTCATTCGGCACACCCCGCAAAGACCCGTCTGTGCCATAGGTCCACCGGTGATAGGGGCACACGATTGTCCCCTTGAGCGTGCCTGCACCTTCCAGCAGTTCTGTTCCTCTGTGGCGGCACAGATTGTGGAACGCCTGCAAGGCACCATCCTGATTGCGCATGACGATCAGCGGGTAGGGCCCTGCCGTCAGCGTGCGGTAGCTGCCCGGCTCCGGAAAGTCGGCTGTCACACCAGCATAGGTCCAGCAGCGGCTGAACAGATGTGTCTGCTCCGCATCAAGCCATGCTTGGGATGTGTAGGCGTCTCGGGGCAGCAATTGTCTGGGCTGCGCCGGAATTGGATGGTCGTAGGGCATGAGACTTCACCTCCTGAAATACATTTATTGTCAAAAAAGACAAAAAACAAGAGGGAGGAAAGAACCAGCTCAGGTCTCAAGAGATTTCAACAGTTTCAGGGCGGCTTCATGAGAGCCCGTGCGCAGGGCTGTATCTGGTCCCAGCGGTACCATGGACTGATAGGTGAAATAGATGCCGGCAATACCTGCAGCCGCCGCCTGAACGTCGCCAGCCGCGGCTTTGGGAAAGGCTTTGCGCAGCACCGCAGCAAGCCGGTCAATGAAGTCCGCCATCCAGGAGCGCATCATCCGCGCGAGCTTCGCATCGTGTGCCCCCGCCATGATGAGGGCGGATGACACGAGCACCAGCTGGTTGTCAGATGCACCAGGCTGAAACAGCCAGTTGACCATGGCCTGCGCAGGCACGCTGTCAGGCAGATGCTCGATCATCAGTGCGGTGGCGGAATCCGACCGTTCCAGAAACCGCCCGATGAACGCTTCGATCAGGTCTTCGCGGTTGCCAACATTATGCCGTATCAGGGGCCGCGCCAGACCTGCTTCCTCCGAGACCAGATCCAGTGTTGCGCCGGAGAGTCCGTAGCGCGCAACGCACCTCTCGAACGCATCAAGAATCTGTTCACGGCGTTCGGATTTGAGATTGGGACGGGCCATGCATTGAAAATTACAAGCTCTGCCAATTTATGGCCAGCTTAGCGTCCGCCAAGCATCATTCCGGGCTCGTGGCCCTGGCTGTTCCATTTGGCAGAAGTTGGAGTGATCGACGAATGGGGAGGCTGGTGCCGCGAGGGAGAATTGAACTCCCGGCCTCACCCTTACCAAGGGTGCGCTCTACCACTGAGCTACCGCGGCTTAACCATTGAAGCGGGCACACTGCCTTGAAACCGGAAGAAATCGGTTAACGCCCCCCAAAGGAGGCCGGAAACTGCCATAAGGTGTTTCGCGCTGCAATAGGGCTTTTCCACAATCAGCGGGCCGGTCATTCCAGGGGTATGAAAGCCATGCTGACAGGTCTGGCTGATCCCCCCTTGACCGGACCCGGCCACATTTGCAGGATCGCGCGCAATCCAGCCCCGACCGCGCTCAGATGAGCGCAGAATGCGGGGCTAAAACCGTCAGGACACACCCAAATGGTGATGAAATCTAAGACCCGCACCAGCGGCCGCGAGCCAGGTGCGCCCAACTCCAAACACGGGGCAGACTTTGCAGACCGACAGGCCCGCCAGGCAGCGGCCCTCAAGGCCAATCTCCAGCGCCGCAAGCAGCAGGCCAAGGCCCGTGCCGCCGAAGCAGGCGCTGCAGCAGACAAGTCCACTGCAAAACAGGACTGACAGGCGGGGCGCTAACCGGACAACAAGACCTGTTGGTTAAGCATTGCGCCTCACCCGTGCCGTATTCCCACGGCACATCGCCCCCTTCTCTTCTTTCCGCAAGGACGCGTCATGGACAGGATCAGGCTTACCGGCGGCTATGAGCTGAATGGGATCATCCCCATTTCCGGCGCAAAGAATGCTGCCCTGCCACTGATGATCGCCAGCCTGCTCACCGATGAGCCGCTGGTGCTCACCAACCTGCCGCGCCTGACGGACATCGCCACCCTGGCGCGCCTGCTGGCCGAGCTGGGCGTCGAAATCGATGTGATGAATTCCGGCGGCGAGTGGGAGACACTGACGACCCGCACCGAAGGCCGCCTGTCCCTGGGGGCTGATCAGGCCAAACGCCTGGCTGGCTTTGGGCCGGACACGAAGTTCCGCCCGGGCGGGCGCACGCTTCGTTTGACCGCCAGGAAGATCGAAAGCACCCACGCCGACTACGAACTGGTGTCGCGTATGCGCGCCAGCTTCTGGGTTCTGGGTCCGTTGCTGGGCCGCTGCGGCGAAGCTGATGTCTCTCTGCCCGGCGGCTGCGCCATCGGTACGCGCCCGGTGGACCTGCACCTTCAGGGACTGGAAAAACTCGGCGCCGACATTGAGCTCGACAAGGGCTATGTGATCGCCAGCACCAAGGGCGGTCTTAAGGGCGCAGAAATCCGCTTCTCCATGCCGTCGGTGGGCGCGACCCACAATGTGCTCATGGCCGCTGTCCTCGCCAAGGGCGAAACGGTGATTGAAAACGCCGCCCGCGAACCGGAAATCACCAACCTTGCGGAGTGCCTCGTCGCCATGGGGGCGAAGATCGACGGCATCGGCACCTCCACCCTGCGCATCACCGGCGTGGACAAGCTGCACGGTGCCGAAGTGGCCGTGATCTGTGACCGCATCGAAGCCGGTACCTACGCCATGGCCGCAGGCATGACCGGCGGCGACGTTACGCTCACCGGTGCCGACCCCAGCCTGTTTGAATCAGCCCTTCAGGCCCTGTCGGCTGCCGGCGTCACTGTGGACCACACGGACCAGGGCATTCGCATCACTCGCTCCGGCACGCCCCTGACCCCGGTCGATATCGTCACCCAGCCATATCCCGCATTCCCGACGGACCTGCAGGCCCAGTTCATGGCGCTGATGACCATGGCCGACGGCAATGCCCAGATGACCGAAACGATCTTTGAAAACCGTTTCATGCACGTGCAGGAGCTCGCCCGCCTTGGGGCGCTCGTGTCCCTGCATGGCGACCGGGCGATTGTGTCGGGCGTCAAATCCCTGCGCGGCGCGCCCGTCATGGCCACGGACCTGCGGGCATCGGTCTCGCTGGTGATCGCGGGGTTGGCAGCGGAAGGGGAAACAATTATCTCTCGCGTCTACCATCTGGATCGCGGCTTTGAGCGTCTTGAAGACAAACTCTCCGCCTGCGGTGCTGATATTTCACGCCTTCCAGGATAGTTGCCCGGATAGACCATGAAACCGCTTCTGCTGCGCATCGAAGACGAGCAAGACCTCGCCGTGCTGTCGGCCCATCTTCAGGATGCGGTGACGGCGGTGGGTGATTTTGCCTATGAAAAGAAGCGTCGGCGGTTCGCAGGGGTCTTCAACCGGTTCCGCTGGGAAGCTGAAGGCACCAAAAAGCTCGGTCCCAAGCGTCATTCGCGCATCCGCACCGGCGTGCACTTTGACGATGTTCTGGCCGTCCGCTCCCAGAATATCCGGCTGGAAGCCAAGGATGCGGTGGTCGAGCTTCTCGCCATCCGCTTTGAGGCGACCGGCGGCGAGGGGGACCCATCGGGCACGATCACATTTGATTTTGCCGGCGGCGGGACGATTGCACTGGACGTGGAGTGCCTTGGGGGCCATTTGACCGATATCGGGCAGCCGTGGGAAACCACATCCAAGCCTGAACACGATCTAGACGCCTGACCCGCGCTTGTATGCGCCTCCAACACCCAGTTGCCCCCGACACCCTGTTACTCCGACACCAAGTGATGACATGACCGGACGATCAGACTCCCAACGCTCCGAGCCAAGGCGCCTTGATGCGCGCAATGCCGATTTTGAAGCGCAGTTTGCAGAGCTTCTCACCGCCAAGCGGGAGACGGCAGTGGACGTCAACAATGATGTAGCCGCCATCATTGCGGACGTGCAGGCGCGCGGCGACGAAGCCGTTATTGATCTGACCAACAAGTTTGACCGTCTCAGCCTTGCCGGTGCCGACGACCTGCGCATCCCGCAGGACCGCCTAGACGCCGCCGCTGCCAATGTGCCCGCCGAAACGCTGGATGCACTCAAACTCGCAGCAGAGCGTATTGAGGCGTTTCACGCCAAGCAAATCCCGAATTCCATGCGCTTCACCGATGAAGCAGGCGTCGAGCTGGGTCACCGCTGGTCGGCTGTGGATGCTGCGGGTCTGTACGTGCCCGGCGGCACCGCGGCCTATCCGTCCTCTGTCCTGATGAATGCCATTCCCGCCCGTGTGGCTGGCGTGGAGCGTGTCGTCATGGTCGTGCCGACCCCCGATGGTGTGGAAAACCCGCTCGTGCTGGCCGCCGCAAAGCTTGCAGGCGTCACCGAGGTCTACCGTATCGGCGGGGCGCAAGCGGTAGCTGCGCTCGCCTATGGCACGGATACGATTGCGCCCGTGGACAAGATTGTTGGCCCCGGCAATGCCTATGTAGCTGCCGCCAAGCGTCAGGTCTTCGGCACCGTCGGCATCGACATGATTGCCGGTCCGTCAGAAATTCTTGTTGTCGCTGACGGCGAAAATGATCCCGCATGGCTTGCCGCAGACCTGCTCAGCCAGGCTGAGCACGATCCATCGTCGCAATCCATTCTGATCACCAACAATGCTCAGTGTGCAGATGATGTGGCAGCAGCCGTGGCCAGTCAGCTCAAGCAGCTCTCGCGCGAGAACACAGCGTCGGCCAGCTGGCACGATTATGGCGCTATCATCACCGTGCCGTCCCTGGACGATGCCGTTCCACTGGTGAACCGTCTGGCGCCGGAGCATCTGGAGCTGGCGGTGGCCGATCCCGACCCGCTGGCCGACAAGATCCGCCACGCGGGTGCGATTTTCCTGGGCCGCTACACGCCCGAGGCGGTGGGCGACTATGTGGCCGGCACTAACCACGTGCTGCCGACAGCCCGTTCTGCGCGATTCTCGTCCGGCCTGTCCGTGCTCGACTTCATGAAGCGCACGTCGCTGGTGAAATGCGACGCGGACAGTCTTGGCCGCATTGGTCCGGCAGCCGTTGCATTGGCCGATGCGGAAGGTCTTGAGGCCCACGGTCGTTCCGTGTCGATCCGCCTCAATCGGTAGGCAGTATCGACGTAAGGCCGACATGCCTCCTTTACCTAGCGGCGCACTAGGTTATGTGCGCCGGAACGCATAGACTGCGAGCGCACTTCATTTCTTCTGGTCCCTGCATGACTGACGAACCCACATCCGAGCAGACGCCCGATCCGACCAAGCGGATCGTCTCTATCGTGCTCGATGAGGCCAGCGTCGTGCGGCGGACGCCGGAGATCGAGCATGAGCGCAAGGTCGCCATCTTTGATCTGCTGGAAGAGAACACCTTTGCGCCCGTTGGCAGCGATGGCGGGCCCTACAGCCTGCATCTCGCCATCGAGGAAAACCGGCTGGTGTTCGACATCCGCAATGAGGCGGAAGACCCCCACGGCAAGGTGATTCTCTCCCTGTCGCCGTTCCGGAAGATCATCAAGGACTACTTCCTGATCTGCGAAAGCTACTACGAAGCCATTCGCTCAGCCTCACCGTCCAAGATCGAGTCCATCGATATGGGGCGCCGGGGCCTGCACAATGAAGGGGCGGAACTGCTGACCGCCCGTCTCGACGGCAAGATCACCATCGACCATGACACCTCACGCCGGCTCTTCACGCTCATCTGTGTCCTGCACATGAAGGGTTAGGGCGCCATGCGTGGGCCCAATGGCGAAGACCTGCCAGACGCGATCCTGTTTGCCTGCAGCCAGAATGCCGTCCGCTCTCCCATGGCGGAAGGCATCATGCAGTTGCTTTATGGCCGCCACGTCTATGTGGATTCCGTCGGCGTGCGGGCAGGGCAGGTGGACCCGTTCGTCATTGCCGTGATGGATGAACTGGGGGTCGACCTCACCAAGCACAAACCGCGCAGCTTTGATGAGCTTGAAGACACGAGTTTCGACCTCATCGTGTCCCTGACACCGCAGGCGCAGCACAGCGCCGTTGATCTGACCCGCACCATGGCGGCAGACGTCGAATACTGGCCGACCCACGACCCCACACTGGCGGAAGGCTCCCGCGAGCAACGGCTCAATGCCTACCGCGAAGTCCGCGACGCCCTGATGGCCCGCATCAAGGAACGGTTCGGCTGGCGCCCGGCCCCTAGCGGTTAGTGTTGCCTAGGACTGAACCGCCTAGGACTGTACAGGGTGCCCCTCAAACTGCTTGGCATCATCACAGATGTCGTACCAGGCGGGCTTCTCTGCCACGAACTCATGAAAGTGATTCCGCACGCCCGGGTCTTCATCGAGCACATGGGCATTGATCGGGAAGCTGTCTTCGTCGGACAGGATTTCGCCCAGGGACGTGCCGCAGACCTTGCAGAAGCACCGCGCATATTTGTAAGGCGCGGTCGGTGCATATGTCTGAATGTCGTCGCGTCCGGATATCCACTTGATGTCGTCTTTCTTGACGAACACCAGCGCCCCTGCGCCCACCTTGCGGCACCGCGAGCAATGACAGGTCCCCATCATGGATGGCGGTGAAGTCAGCTCAAATTTCACTGCGCCGCAGCAGCAACTTCCCTGCATGTCATATCTCCCTCAGTTTGATGAGAACATTGAGGGAACATTTGAGTCGCGTCAACGGTTCTGCCGCCTGATTGTGCTGCCATCTTGATTTTGCTGGCCCGAATGCCCATTCTCCCGCCCAATTCACGGACATACGCGTTGAGGGCCGCATCGGCTGGCCTTCCGCCTGTCCAATCTGTTGAGACGCTGGAAAGGCCAGTATGGCAAAAGAAGAACTGCTCGAGTTTCCAGGAACAGTCGTTGAACTGCTCCCCAATGCCACCTTCCGGGTGGAGCTTGAGAACGAACATCAGATCATCGCCCACACCGCAGGCAAAATGCGCAAGAACCGCATCCGCGTGCTGGCCGGCGACAAGGTGCTGGTTGAGATGACGCCTTACGATCTCACCAAGGGCCGCATCACCTATCGCTACAAGTAAGAGCGAGGGCGCGATCATGCGTGCCTCCACAAAGACAGCGAAGCTGGTGCTGGCAAGTGCATCGCCACGCCGCCTGGACCTGCTCGCCCAAGCCGGCATCGTGCCGGACAGCGTAGACCCCGCAGATATCGACGAGACCCCTGCCAAGACCGAGCTGCCGCGGCCCCACGCCCTACGGCTGGCCCGCGACAAGGCACACGCGGTTGCTGCGCGTCACCCTGACGCCTTCGTCCTTGCGGCCGACACGGTGGTCGGCGTTGGACGTCGCATCCTTCCAAAGACCGAAGACGAAACCTCAGCCCGTCAGTGCCTCGCGCTTTTGTCTGGCCGCGCCCACCGGGTGTTCACCGGTGTGTGTCTTGTGGCCCCCGATGGCCGGGTGTCCGCGCAGGTGGTCGAGGCGCGGGTCCATGTGAAGCGTCTGAGTGACATGGAGCTGAGCACCTACCTGGCGTCCGGGGAATGGCAGGGCAAAGCAGGGGGCTACGCGATCCAGGGCCGGGCGTCGGCCTTTATCCCCTCAATCACAGGCTCCTACACAGCCATTGTCGGTCTGCCTCTGGCGGAAACAGTCAAAATGCTGACCGGGGCCGGTTACGTCGCGTCCTCCGGCGACTAATCCGCCACCAGATCGGGCCTGACTGGTATTTTGCCTTAATTGCAGCCTAGACTTGGCTCGAAACAAATTCGTGAGTCTTAAACCTTTCATGAGCGATGAAATTCTCATCAATGTCGGCATCGGCGAAACGCGCGTCGCGCTCGTTGACGACGGCATGCTGCGCGATCTGGTGATCGAACGCAGCGTTGATGACAGCGCCCATGGGCCGTGCTCCGGCGGCACCACAGGTGCCAGCCTGGTTGGCAATCTCATGATCGGCCGGGTCGAGCGCGTGCTCCCGGGCATGCAGGCGGCCTTTGTTGATATTGGCCTGCCGCGCTCGGGCTTCCTCGGCGTGCGTGAAGCGCAATGCCTGTGCGAACTCATGGGACTGCGCGACGCCGGCAAAATGCCCCGCATCAATGACTGCGTCCGCGAAGGCGAAAAAGTGCTGGTGCAGGTTCTGAAGGACCCCATCGGAGATAAGGGACCGCGCCTGTCCGCCAATGTCACCATTCCCGGACGGCTCCTCGTCCTTGTCCCCCATCAGCCCGGCGTCGCCCTGTCGCGTCGCATTGAAGACGAGGGCGACCGCGCCCGCCTGACCGAACTGGTCGAGCGTGTTGGCGCCGAGGTTGCCGCCAGCGAAACCGGTGATGATCTCGCCAAAGCCGGCTGGATCGTGCGAACCGCCGCGCTGCAGGCAGATGAAGCCGCTGTCGAGCGCGATGCCCGCCACGTGCTTGAAACATGGCGCGAGGTCAAAGAGCGCGCCAAGGGCATGAACGGCCCCGCCACCGTGTTCAAGGAACTTGGTCCCGTGCAGCGCGTCCTGCGTGACCACCTGAATGAAGACACCAAGTCGGTGTTGATTGATGACGCCGATGCCTACGTCAAAGCGCGCGCCTACTGCGACGCAGTGATGCCCGGCTATGCCGATCGTCTCAAGCACCACACCAGCCGCAAGCCGCTGTTTGCCGAGCACGGCGTGGACGCTGAAATCGAGACCGCTCTGTCGTCCCGTGTGGATCTGCCGTCTGGCGGCTGGATCACGGTGGAGCGCACCGAAGCGCTGACGGCGGTGGACGTAAACTCCGGCAGCTTTACAGCGTCCACCAATCTTGAGCAGACCAGTCACCGCATCAACATGGAAGCAGCGGACGCCATTGCCAGTCAGGTGCGCCTGCGTGGCGTCGGCGGCCTTGTCATCATCGACTTCATTCATCTGGCCGAAGACGCCCACAAGGAAGAAGTCGTGG
The DNA here is from genome assembly GCA_039818145.1 of Pseudomonadota bacterium. GTDB lineage: Bacteria > Pseudomonadota > Alphaproteobacteria > CGMCC-115125 > CGMCC-115125 > Pyruvatibacter. The sequence continues at coordinate 642 of JBCBUN010000004.1, read as the reverse complement.
CTCGCCTCGAAGCAGGCTTTGAGGGTGACCGCACGCCAACCCAGATTCTTCCGATGACGGAGTTTTCCACCGTCGAGATGACCCGCAAGCGCGTCCGCGAACCGCTGGACCGCCTGCTGCTCGAACCCGTTCGGCGGGACGCCAACAAGACCCGGGCTACGGTCGCCTATGAAGCGCTACGGGCGGCCGAAGCCGCCGCCGTTGAAAATCCCGGCCAGCCCCTGTCGCTCCACACAGCGCCGGACATTGTCACCTGGCTTGAAGATTCAGGCCTGATGCCGCAATTGCGCGCCCGTCTGGGTGTGGATGTGACCCTCACAGCCGTCGAAGGCGCCCGCCGCCACCACATCGACGTCGCGGTGATGGCGTAACCAATGCCCGCCTCGAAAGCCAAATGCACAAATTGCGGCAAGCCCATGGTGACGGAATACCGCCCCTTCTGCTCCAAACGCTGTGCCGATATTGACCTTGGCAAATGGATGACCGGCCAATATGCGATCCCAAGCGAAGATCCCGATGAGGCCGAAGAGCTGCTTGAGGAGCTCGAACAAGCAGCTGAAAAGGCAGATAAGAAGCTCCATTGACCTTCAAAGCGGCGCTCTTGTGGGCCGCGTTCCGTTTGATCAAGCAAAGGGCGCGCCG
>JBCBUN010000003.1:0-20996 GCA_039818145.1 Pseudomonadota bacterium | reverse complement strand
AAAACTGGTCTCAGCGTTCGTCATGGTCGCCATGTAATAGCGGCAAGCAGCCGTTTCAGCACCCCTTGGGTATGCAAAGCCGGGCTGCATCACAAAATGCGGGCAGGTAGCTAGGAAAGCCGGGCGGGGTCTGTCAATGGGCCGCAGAAGTGGGCGGTAAACAGATTAATTCAGGGACAGGCGGGATGAAGGGCGGTTTTTTTTGATTTTCGACCCCGCACGCCCTATTGATACGCGCTTCCCGCCCTGGCCGAGAGTTGAAATCACCCGATGTCCGCGTCGACAAAAACCCCGCCTGCTGAGACGGTCGAGACTGACAAAGTCACGGACCTTGCTGCTGCGCGCGTGGAAATTGACCGGATTGATGATGAAATCCACGATTTGCTGATGGCGCGGGCCGAAGTTGTGGGCCAGGTCGCAGCGGCCAAAGGCCCGGCGCTTCTGTCTGCCAGCCCGATCCGCATCGAGCGTGAGGCCCAGATGCTGCGGCGTCTTGTGGCCCGCCACAAGGGCCCGTTGCCGTTCATGTCTGTGGCTGATCTCTGGCATGAGCTGATTGCCGCCATGACGGCTATTCAGGCGCCATTCGCTGCGACGATTGCCGGTGGTGATGGGGCCGTGCAGCGGTTTGACCTTGCCCGACAGCAATTTGGCTCCAGCATTCCGGTGACAGTTGCCGAGGATGCCCGCAATGCGGTGCGCCAGGTCGCTGACGGCACAGCAGGGGTGGCGGTGTTGCCGGCGCCTGAAAATGGTCAGCGCGGGGCGAAGCCCGGAGATGCTCCGTGGTGGACATTGCTCACCCGCGCTGAGGGATCACCAAGCATTGTGGCCGCGCTGCCTTTTGTGGTGGCTGCCGAAGGCGATGCGCCGGTGCGTCGGCGGTATCTGGCCGGGGATGGTCCGCGCGCGGTTGTGGTGGCGAAAGCGCCGCGCAATCCGTCCGGCGATGACATCACTCTCGTTGTGTCCACGTCGTCGGGTTTTGTCAGCCCTGACATTTGCGGCGCTGCGTTTGAAAAAGCCGGACTGTCCGCCTGGCGTCTCGCCTTTGCTGATGATCCCCATGCGGGTCCTGAAACGGACAAGGGCGCTGGTGCGCCCCAGCTTCATCTGATCGCCATTGATGGTCACGTTGAAGGTGACGATGAACGGCTCAGCCTGATGGATACACGCCATGGCGGCCCGTTCGGAGAGACCTATCCGGTTGGCGGTTATCCGGTGCCAATCGGCCTCTGAGCCAGACTGGTGACAAGGGGACGGCATTTCGGGCGGGCGACACTTTGAAGCCGGGCAGACGACAAGACATTTTTTCAAGGAACAACGCGATGGGTGAGATTACACCGCGCGACGGTATTGAGGGGATCACCCCTTACAAGGCAGGCGAAGCAAAAATCGCCGGACGTGATACCGCGATCAAACTTTCTGCAAACGAAACACCGCTGGGGCCAAGCCCGGAAGCGCGCAAGGCCTATCTCGAGGCTGCGCAATCGATCGAAATTTATCCCGATGGCGGGTATGGCGGCCTTCGTGGCGCCATTGCAAAGCGCTACGGGCTTGATGCGTCGCGCATTGTGTGTGGCAACGGGTCGGATGAGTTGTTTCACCTGTTGGCGCAGGCCTTTCTGGGCAAGGGTGACGAAGCCATTCACACGGAGCACGGCTTTGCGGTTTATCGCATCGCGACACAGGCAGCCGGTGGGGTGCCCGTGGAAGTGACCGAGAGCGGCCTGACCACTGACGTGGATGCCATTCTGGCTGCCGTGACGGACCGTACGCGGATGGTGTTTATCGCCAACCCGAACAACCCGACAGGCACGTATATTCCGATCGATGAAGTGAAGCGGTTGCAGGCTGGCTTGCCTGAGAACGTGGTGCTCATTCTCGATGCGGCGTATGCGGAATATGTGCAGCGCAACGACTATGAAGCGGGGCTTGAGCTTGTGGCGACATCGCCCAACGTGGTGATGACGCGAACCTTCTCGAAGGTGCACGGGCTGGCGGCCTTGCGCGTGGGCTGGCTCTATGGGCCTGAAACCGTCGTGGATGCCATGAACCGGGTGCGCGGACCATTCAATGTGAGCGGGCCAGCACAGGCGGCTGCCATGGCGGCGATCGAGGATACGGGTCACGTGGCCAAGTCGGTTGCGCACAATCAGGAATGGCTTGAGAAACTGACCGCCCAGTTCACGGCGATTGGTATTGAAGTTGTACCGGCGGTGGCGAATTTTCTGCTGCTGCGGTTCTCCGGTGAAGATGGAAAGACAGCTGATGCGGCAGACGCGTTCCTGCGGGAGCGTGGTCTGATCCTCCGCGGAACGGCTTCTTACAAACTGCCGGACTGCCTGCGTATGACCATTGGTCTGGCGGAGCAGAACGATCTGGTTGTGGCAGCGCTCACTGACTTCATGGCCGGGAGTGAATCCTCATGAGTGAACCGCTGTTTGAGCGTGTTGCCATTCTCGGGCTTGGGCTACTCGGCGCGTCTCTTGCCCATGCGGTGCGCCGTGGTGGGCTTGCCAAGACCATTGCAGGCTTTGCGCGCTCACCTGAGACGCGGGCGCGTGTCCGCGAGCTTGGGTTTTGCGACGAGGTTTGTGAAACCGCAGAAGATGCAGCCAAGGGCGCGGACCTGATTGTGCTGGCAGCCCCGGTTGGAGCGTTTGCAGCCCTGGCTGAAACGATTGCGCCGGTGCTGTCGCCGGGTGCCATTGTGACCGACGTCGGGTCGGTCAAGTCAGCGGTGGTGCGGGATGTCAGTCCGCATATTCCCGATGGGGTTCACTTTGTGCCGGGTCACCCGATTGCGGGGACGGAGCAGTCCGGGCCGGATGCGGGCTTTGCAGAACTGTTTGATGGCCGCTGGTGCATTCTGACGCCCATTGGGGCGGCAGCGGATGATGTGGCCCATGTGGCAGACCGTGCAGAGGTTGAGAAGCTGGCGGCGTTCTGGCGCGGCTGTGGCAGCGATGTCGATTTCATGGACCCGCACCATCATGATCTGGTGCTGGCCATCACAAGCCATCTGCCGCATCTGATCGCCTACAACATTGTGGGCACGGCGGCAGACCTTGAGACCGTGACCCAGTCTGATGTCATCAAGTATTCCGCTGGTGGTTTCCGCGACTTCACGCGTATTGCCGCGTCCGACCCGACCATGTGGCGGGACATCTTTTTGAACAACCGCGAAGCGGTGCTGGAGATGTTGGGACGCTTTGCGGAAGACCTGTCCGCCCTGCAACGGGCCATCCGCTGGGGTGACGGGGATGCGCTGTTCACTCTGTTCACCCGGACGCGTGACATTCGTCGCGGCATCATTGATGCGGGACAGGACTCAGCCGTGCCGGATTTTGGACGCCACGCGAAGCCAAGCGACGACGAGCAGTAAGTCTGATCGGCGTTCGGGTCAGCTTACATTCTGAGCGGCACCGGCCCCAGAAACACCTCGCTGTCGCGGATGATAATTGGCAGACGGATATGCCCGGGATTTGCACCTGAAGTTAGGGACAGGATGGCGAGGGCGGATTTCAGCGTGCCCTCAAGATTGCGTGCGACAAGCTCCTGGGCAATCAGACCATCCACGATGGTGTCATGGCCCTTGAGGGTCGTGTCGAAACGGCCATTGCTTGTGCCGTCGGGGGCGATTTCAAGTTTGCCGGTGCCGGTTGCACCGGTCTCTCCCCAGGTGACCGTGCCCTGTGACACCTGGATTTCGCTGCCTTCAAGTTGCAGCAACGCGATATCCTGAAACACACTGTCCCCCGCATTTGCGGTCACACGCGACTGAATGCCGACATGGTTGATAAGTGGGCCCAGAATATCGGTGATGCCGGGTGCCACGGTCTTTCCCATGGCAATGTCGGCACCGCGCAGCGCAATATCGACAGCACCGGGCACATCATCGGCTTTGCGGGCGTGAAGCTGGAGACGCTCGGCACCGACGGTTGCGGGCATATCCAGGCGGGTTGCCACGACAGACTGCACATCAACCGCCAGCCGCGCCGGAGCACCCCTGTCCATGACATAGCTTGCCTCCGTACTGTCGGCGGTCACTTCCCAGTTTTGTTGTGTGTCGGCTGCACCATAGGTCACCTGCATGGGACTTTTGGCGGACGCTATGATGTGATTGAGACGATAGGGCAGGGCGTGAGCGTGAAACTCCGGTGTGGTCCAGCTCCACGGCACGTCCGCATTGGCGGCGTCGTATCGCAGATTGTCGAGTTCCAGACGCAGGCGCAGGGGCCAGCCTCTGGCGCGCATGTCGTCCCAGGTGACGGTGATGCCGTTGCGTGACTGTGCAGCGGCCCAGTTTTCCACTTCGACCTTCATGCGGTCTGCAAGGGTGCTCCAGTAGATCCAGTAAAGGCCCATGAGCAGGAGCAAGCCGAGAAGCGGGTATGAGATTTTGGGGATGCGGTTGAGCATGAGGCCAGACTTGCGATATTGCGGGAGTGTGCAGACGGGTATCGGCTGCATCACCTGCCAACGATAGTGCATTTACGAAGGTCTGGCGCAGCCGTGGATGATGATTTTCAGGACCTGTGGGTCTTTGGTTACGGCTCGCTCATGTGGCGGCCGGGCTTTGAGTATCTGGAGCGCCATCAGGCACGGATTACCGGGTATCACCGCGCATTTTGTGTCTACAGCCATCATCATCGCGGCACGCCGGAAAAGCCGGGGCTTGTGCTGGGTCTGACCCGCGGTGGCGCGTGCCGGGGCATGCTCTACCGCGTGGCCGCGGGCAATGCGGATGACACCATTGCCTATCTGCGAGAGCGCGAACAGGTGACGGCGGTCTACCGCGAAGTGCGGGTCAATGCGGTGAAGCTGGACGACAAGTCCCGGCACACGAATGTGCTTACTTATGTGGCGGAGCCGGGACATGAGCAATATGCCGGACGGCTTGATGCCGAAACCCAGGCGCAGTTGATTGCGTATGGTGAGGGCAAGTCCGGCCGCAACCCTGAATACCTCGCCAGCATGGTTGAGCACCTACGTGAGATGGGTATTCGCGACAGCGGGCTTGAGGCTCTGCTGCTTGATGTTGAAGCAAAGCTTGCTGCTGACTAGGCGCCGATCTGCGCTTTAGCGTCTGCCACCAGTTTGTCCGTGGCCGGTTCAATGGCTGCTTCAAGCTGCGCCATGAACTCCCGCCGTTTGAGACCAGGCTGTATGGCGGGAAGGATGTTCACAACAATGGTGCCTGGCTGACGCCTGAGGGCGCGCCGCGCCCAGAACATGCCCGAGTTCAGCGCAACGGGGATGCAAGGGATATCAAGCTGGGTGTAGAGCGCGGCCGCGCCGGGCTTGTATTGAGGCTCCGCGTCAGGCGCCATGCGGCTGCCTTCGGGAAAGATCATGATCGGGCGACCATCTGCAACGGCCTTGCGGCCCTGACGGACCAGTTTGCGGATGGCGCTGGGGCCTGATCCGCGATCAATGGAGATCATGGCTGCTTTCATGGCGTACCAGCCATATAGGGGCACGAAGGTCAGTTCCTTCTTGAGGACGATGGCCGGGTCCTTGGCGCCAACGGCCCAGAAGATCGTGTCCCACATGCTTTGGTGTTTTGATGCAATGAGGCAGGGGCCGTCCGGCAGGTTTTCCGCGCCACGAATTTCGTAGGTGATGCCGGTGATATTGGCGGCACCCCACAGCTGAAGCCGCGACCACAAGTTGATGCCCGCTGCGGTGTAGCGCCGGGGCAGAACCAGCAGTGGCAGACAGCCGAGCGTCATGACGGCGCTGGTGGTGTAGAGATAGACCTGAAATAGCAGGGAACGGAGCGCGATCACGGGATGTGGTTCTCGTTTTCAGTGCGCAGGTTCTGGGTGTGGCTCTAAGCGTGTCAGCCAAACCGGGTGCGCAGCAGGGTAATGACATATTTCGCGTACTCCGAGACGAGAAGACGCGCAACCCTGACATTGCCAAAGAGTTGGCCTGAATCCGCGTTGCTGCTTGCCACGACAACCGGGATCAGCGTGACATCTGGCATTTCGCTGCGCAACAAGAGCAGGCTGCGGGGCATGTGATAGTCGCTGGTGACGACAGCGATCGAGGCATAGTTTTTCTCCGCAGCCCAGCGCCTGGTTTCGTCTGCATTGCCCATTGTGGTGCGGGCCCGGAAACCGAGATCAACACAGCAGTCAAAGCGTGTGTTGGGTCCGCCGAACTGGGCGGCCAGATCCTCGCGGGTGATATCGGTATTGACACCGGAAATGAGAAGCCGTGACCCCGTGCCGCTTTCAAGAAGCTGCATGGCGGTCTGGATGCGGTCGCGGCCGCCGGTCAGGACCACGACAGCGTCCACATCAAGTGCTGGCGCTGTGGCGGCCTGTTCTGCGGGCTCAGGGACGTCCAGAACGAACTGCAGGAAGCCGCCGACGGCGATGAGAAAAAGCGTTGCAAAAAGCACGACAAGCAGCCGAACGGGCCGGAAGCGCCTGCGCTCTTCGCCGTTGGACTGTCCGAAAATGGGAATCGGGTCGTTCAATTTCTCGTCCGGTTACGCGTCACTACACTCAAAAATCGGCAGAAAGGCGGTGTTTGATATCCACAGAGTGTCCCATAGCCGTCACGCTTTTACGTGCCGCCACATAGACCCCTGGTTAACAGCGAATATCGTGCCATTCATGTTGTCGGTGCTGGTCCCTGGCGCCTTGCACCGGCGCCTTGGCCGGGGTCAAAGGCCCGCAGTCCACCGTAAACACGTGGGCAGTTTTCACGACAAATAAAGGCTGAAAAATATGGCTAAAGCGTGGGCGCCATGGCGCGCACCACGGTCATGCGCGCTGCAATTGCAGTGAGGGCAGTGGCTGCTACCGGGACGGCGAGCAGGATCAAGTAATGCGTCCAGGGCATTTGCAGTTGCGGCAGCAGTGACACGATGCCCGCGCCATCACTGGCAGACAGGCCAAAGAGCAGGAAGGTGATGGTCGCCGCACCCCAGCCCGCAAGACCCGCCCTGAGGCCGGTTGAGAAGAAGCGCTTTTGCACTTCACCGGCAATGAACGTATCGCGTGCGCCGATGAGATGCAGCACTTCCACGGTGTCACGGTTTGCTGCAAGAGCAGAGCGCGTGGCGAATACCACGATGGCTGCGGTGGTGATGGCGACGAGAGCAAGGATGCCCATGCCGACGAGTTCAATCACCGTTGCCGCACCTGCTAGCTCATCGCGCCAGCGGGCATGGGTATCAAGGGTGGCATTGGGGGCGGCAGCCTTGAGACGTGCCCGCAACGTATCAAGGTTGATGCTGGCCCCCGGCGCCATGTCCGCATGAATGAGCAGGGGAATTGGCAGGCCTGACAGGGCATCGGAATCGCCCAGCCATGGTTCGATGAGGGCGGCGGACGCGGAAGCCGGCAAGGCTTCGACGGATGCGATTTTTGGTTCCGCCGCAAGCAGATCAATGACGGCCTGTGCTTCAGCGTCCACGTCCACGCCGGCACGGGGAACAACCTGAATGGTGAGGGCTCTGTCGAGGTCCTGGGTCCATGCGCGGCTTGCATCCGACGTGAGGAGTGCGCCTCCCAGAGCGAGGCAGGCCAGGTAGCACATGCCGGCAATGACCACGCCCAGCGCCGCGCCGCCGCGCCCGCGGGGCATGAGATCACTGGCAGGCTCCAGACCTTCCATGTCCGGGCTGTCAGGACCTGTCAGGCCAAAGCGCTGCCCAAAGCGCTGGGTCACGGCGAAAGCCATGCCGCGGGCAGTCAGCTTGTTTTTTATGGCGCCGGTCATTGGGTCAGCTCACCCTTTGCCAGATGCAAAACCGGTGCGCCGGAGCGCTCCACCAACGCGTGGTCATGGGTGGCGATGAGAATGGTGGTGCCGAAGCGATTGAGTTCTTCAAACAGGCGCAGCAGGCGCATGCCCATTTCCGGGTCCACATTGCCGGTTGGTTCGTCCGCCAACAGAACATCCGGGCGGGCAACGACGGCGCGTGCGATGGCGGCGCGCTGCTTTTCTCCGCCTGACAGAGTTGCCGGTGTGGCGTGCATGCGTTCGCCGAGGCCGACCCATTGCAGCAGCTCGATCACATCGTCCTTGTAGTCCGCGATATCGTGGCCTGCGATGCGCAGGGGAAGGGCCACATTGTCGAAGGTCGTCAGGTGGTCGAGCAGGCGGAACTCCTGAAAGACCACACCGATGCGGCGGCGCAAGGCGGGCAGTTGCTGGCGACTTGTGGTGGCCAGGTCATTGCCGAACATGGTGATGAGGCCACGGGACGGACGCAGCGCCAGGAACATCAGTTTGAGGAGGGATGTCTTGCCGGCACCGGACGGTCCGGTGAGAAAATGAAATCCACCGGGTTCCAGATGAAAGCTGATGTCGCGCAGGACTTCGGGACCCAGTCCGTAGCGAAGGCCTACATTTTCGAAGCGGATCACCGGAACGCACGCCCTGGCTGGAGGGATCAAGAAAGGCCACGCGGGTCTGATCGCGGGGCATAAAGGGGTTATTTGGCACCAAAACACACGGATTTGCAGCGAATCGCGGCATGGTTAGCCAAGTTTTAACGGACTTTGGCGCATTGATAAGGCAAGCACCATAGGACCTGCCTGCTTGCCTAGTTCATTGGGGACATGCAAAACACGCCACACGGATAATCCAGCATGTATCGCGCTGGTCTGAGACTGAGAGATCACACGCCTACCAATGATTATTACCTGCCCGGAATGTGAGACGCGTTACACGGTCAAGGCTGCCGCCTTCAAGGCGCCGGGCCGCAAGGTGCGTTGTGCGAACTGCAACAATGAGTGGTTCCAGGCACCGCCGGAAGACGCCCCCAAGCCGGTTGAGCTTGAGGAACCGGTAGCAGCAGCTCCAGCGCCCGAGCCTGAACCCGCTCCTGAGCCTGCTGCGGAAGAGCCTGCCGCCGAAGAGCCCGCTGACGAAACACCGCCAGAGGCTCCGGCTGTCGCCAAGCCGGTGATCAAGCGGCCTGATGAGGTCGAAGAGACGACCCTTCCTGAAGAAGACTTTTCTGCATCCAACGAAGATGATCTGGCGGACGAGGTCGCGGCTTCGAAGCCTGCGAAATTCAAACCGACCCCTGCACCCAAACGATCGCGTGGCGAGCTCGTAGGCTGGGCGGCACTGGTTTTGTTTGTGGTTGCGTTTTTCGGGTCGGCCTGGGCCTTCCGTGGTGACATCGCGCGCTACTGGCCATCAACAGCGTCACTCTATGAGCTGATTGGAACGCCTGTTGCGGAACAGGGCATGGAATTCCGGCAGGTTGTTTATGAGAGTGCCGTCGAGAACGGCCTGAAGGTTCTTTCCATTCGCGGCGAGATTGTGAATGTGTCGGAGGAGCGTGGGTCCGTGCCGCGTGTGCGTGTGGCACTGCGGGATGCAGAAGGCCAGGAGCTTTATCACTACTTCTTTGCCATTCCCGAAGCCGAGCTTGATGCAGGCGCGACGGCAGAGTTTGTGACCCGCCTGTCCAGCCCGCCGGCGGCGGCGCGTGATCTGGTTCTGCGGTTTGTTGAGCCTGGCGAATATACCGGCAACGAAACACCGGTTCCGTCCGACGAAACCTAATATCTTCTAGAAACGCTTCAGCAGACGGTTGAGATAGTCCAGCTCGATGGGTGGCCGCTCGCGGTCGCCTGCGCGGCGTTGCAGTTCTTCAAGAATGCGGCGTGCGCGCTGGACTTCGCTTTCGTCGGGCACATCCACACCGTCACCCTGTTGTGGACCTGTGGTGCGTTGGGGGCGACCCAACGGGTCACGGCCTTCGCCGCCCTGGCCACGATCCTGGCCCTGCTGTTCGCCGGACATGGCCAGTTCATTGAGCAAGCTCTCTGCCAGGGCTTGAGCCCCGTCACGCAGATTTTCAATCGCCTCGCCCTGTTTGCGGGCCGCGCTTTCAAGGTCGCCGCTTTCAAGGGCTTCCTGTGCCTCCTGCATGGAGCGATCAGCGCGGCCAAGAGCGGACGGGGTGTCGACGCCCGTGCCGTCCAGACCTTCTCGCAACTGGCTGAGGCTATTGCGCACATCCTCCTGACGCTGCAGCAGTGTGCCGCCTGAGCCTGTGCCTTCATTGCGGCCCTGCTGCTGGCCCTCCTGTTCGCCGCCTTGCTGGGCGCCGTCTTCGCCAAGGGGCATGCCCTGCTGACCTTCCCGACCGGCATTGCCCTCCTGCACGGTTTCATCCTGCAGGGCACGCTGCTGGTCGATGATTTCACCCATCTGACCAATGGCGTCATTCATGGCGGATTGCGGTGGCGTCATGCTCATCTGGCCCGGGGTGCCAGCCGTCAGGTTTTCCATCATCTGGCGCAGTTCTGACAGAAGCTGGCGGGCAGCTTCCCGCGAGCCGGACTGGGCGAGGTCCTGCAGGGCGTCCAGCATGCTTTCAAGGTCACCGAGTTCCAGTGCCTGCATATTGTGGTCCATGGGTGCCATGTCACCGTTCTGGGCGGCCTGCATCTGCTGCTGGGCCAGCGCCTGAAGGAACTGGTCCATGGCGTTGCGCAACTCTTCCATCAGGCGCTCAATTTCAGAATCGGGGGCGCCATTGGCCAGGGCGTCCATCAGAGCGTCCTGGGCGTCGCGCAGGGCAGACTCTGCCAAGGAGAGGTCGCCGTCTTCAAAGTGCAGGGCAATGTCCCAGAGCAGATCGTAGATGCCGTCGAGATCACCGGGATTACTGGCTCCGCGCAGGCGCCAGTGGGCGGCGCGCAGAGGCAGATAGTCGTTGGCGGTCTCGTAGTATCTGTCGGCGTGAAGGGTCAGGGCGTTGAGGGCGAGAGCCACCTGCGGGGCCTCATCGGGTGTGCGGGCAAGGCGCTGGCGCTGCTCAATGACAGCGCGGGCCACTGGATCCGTAAAGCGACGCTGGGGCAGGCGCATGATGCGCGTCTGGCTGGTGCCTTCCTGTTCTGCTTCGTCAAAGGCTGCAAGGGTGATCGCTACCTGAAGACCCGCCCATGGATGGCTGGTGAGGTCCTTGTAGGCGAACTCTCCTTCCGCATCGACAACGCGTGCTGATGGCAGCGGCAATTTGAGGACAGGCGGTTCGACCGCCGCCAGGGCACCGATATCCGTCTGGGCGGTGCCGTCACCGGCGGTCGCGTCTTCCGCGGTGCTGACGTCTTCAGGCTGGGGCAGGGCAATGCGCATCTCTGCGCGGGTGATGCCGTAGTCGTCCAGCAGGTCATAGCCGATGGCGAGTGAAAGCTGAGCGGTGACCGAAAGAGCGTCGCCTTCCGTGAACAGGATTTGCGGATCGTTGTCCGGTTTCAGCGTAATGCTGAACTCATCGAGTGTGCGACCGTTGGCGATGATCTGGAGAGGGCCGCTTTGATCAAGCACCATCGCAATTTCATGGGCACCTGATACATCCGGCTCAAAATCCGTGCCTGTGTTTGCAAGGCGTGCTTCTGCCGAGGAGGCGCCATAGACCCGCGCGGTGAGGACGCTTCCCTCGGGCACGGTGACGGTATTGGGCATGTCGCCGCCGGTCTGCTGCACCGTGTTGAGGAACAGGGGCGGCACGGCGGTGTAGGCCGGAGGCGTGATCCACGCGTCAAAGGCAATGGTGCTTGAGGCACCGCCCAGTGCGCCGCCGGGCAACAGGTTTTCAGCAAGGCGAGCGGGGGCGTCGCGTCCTGCGTACACCAGAGCGCTTACAAGCATCAGCAATGTCGCAGCCCGCAGGGCGTATTGATCCAGCTGAGGGGCTTTTGACCTTGGTGTCACGGCCCGCGCACTTTGCGCGGCGGTTTCCATCTGCGCTAGGTGCTGCTCCCACAAGGCGGCGCCGGCCTCGCGGTTGCCAATGAAGTCAGCGCGGGCGTCTTCAAGGGAGGACAGCGGACGGTGCTTGAGGCCCGACCGTGTCTCGATGCGCCGCAGGGCGTCTGCCTTACCGGGCCATGAAACATTTTTTAGATTGGCGTAGAGGAGCCAGCCACTGCCGGCAATGACGCCCAGGAAGGCAAGCCACTGGACAATGCCCGGCAGGAGGCTCCAGCCATCTATCAGCGACACGGACGCGTAGAGACCCACAAGGCAGGCGGGGCCAAGCAGGGCCGGCCACAGGGCTTCCCAGACAAGGCTGGCACGGGTGATGGCGACCTTGGGTCCCAGACCCTTGGGCAGGGCGTCTTCCGGGCTGCCGGACCAGCCCGTCTTGATGCCTGATTTGTCTGCCTTATCGGCCAAAATACGCGCTCCTTAAGCCCTTTTGGGCGGTCACAGGTACTTACCACCTGACCGGCGCAGAATCGTGGACGTTACGTGTCCAGCCAGCCCGGCATGCGGTTGTCGGCCAGCAAAGCGTCATAAGTTTGGCGCTCGCGAACCACGGACCATTGATCCCCGTTGACCATAACCTCAGCCACAAGGGGGCGCGCGTTGTAGGTAGAGGCCTGAACCGCGCCATATGCTCCTGTAGAGAGGATAGCGAGACGGTCGCCTTGGGCAAGCGCCGGCAGTTCACGATCCTTTGCGAAGGTATCGCCGCTTTCACAGACCGGGCCGACGATATCCGCCTTGAGACGAGGGGCATCGGCAGCACTTTCCGTGAGGGGAAGCATGTCGTGCCAGGCGTCATAGAGCGTTGGGCGGATCAGATCGTTCATGCCGGCGTCGAGAATCAGAAAGTCTTTCGCTTCCCCGTTCTTGACGTAGGTGACTTCCGTCACCAGCACGCCGGCATTGCCTGCGATGATGCGGCCGGGCTCGAACAGCAGGCGCACGTCAAGGTCGGCGAACGCATCACAGGCGATGCGGCCATATTCGTCCGGGTGGGGCGGTGGCTCGTTGCCCTGCATGTAGGGGATGCCCAGACCGCCGCCGAGATCGACATTGCGCACGTCGTGACCCTGATCTTTCAGTTCACGGACAAGCTCTGCAACCTTGGCGAAGGCCGTGCGGAACGGATCAAGGGACGTGATCTGGCTGCCGATATGAACGTCAACGCCGACGATCTCGATGCCGGGCAGCTCCGCCGCTCGGGCATAGACCGCGTGGGCCCGCTCCCAGGCAATACCGAACTTGTTCTCGGCTTTGCCCGTGGTGATCTTCACATGGGTGTTTGCGTCCACGTCGGGGTTTACGCGCAGAGAGATTGGGGCGCGCATGTTTTTGGCGAGCGCCACTTCATTGAGCGCTTCCAGCTCGGGTTCGCTTTCCACATTGAACATGAGGATGCCGGCGTCCAGCGCGTAGGCCATCTCATCGCGCTTCTTGCCGACCCCGGAGAAGACGATCTTGTCTGCCGGAATGCCTGCCGCGCGCGCAATGCGGATTTCGCCCTGCGACACGACATCGGCGCCTGCGCCCATGCGGGCAAGCGTTGAGACCACGGCCAGGTTCGAGTTTGATTTGACCGAGAAGCACACAAGCGCCTGATTGCCGCCGGTGCCCTGCCTGAAGGCCTCGGAGAACACGCGGAAGTGGCGCTCCAGCGTTGCGGTTGAATAGCAATAGAATGGCGTGCCCACCTCATCCGCGATGGCGGACAGGGCGACGTCTTCAGCGTGGAGAGCGCCGTTCTTGTAGGCGAAATGATGCATCGGCTTGCTTAGTTTTCTTCGGTTTCTTCTGCGGGTGCGGGCGGCGGGAAACGGTCCCCGTCCGGTTCTTCAATCAGGACATCACGTCCTTCCGGCGGCACCAGGCTGCCGCGCACACCGCACGCGCTGACGATCATGGCAAGGGCGACAACAAGTGTCAGATTGGCTGTCTTGCTCAAGGTTGTGCTCATGAAAGCTGTTCCCGCCAGAATGCGACCTGTGCCCGCACATTGTCGGGCGATGTTCCGCCAAAGCTTGTGCGGCTTTTGACCGAGTTGTCGAGGCCCAGCACATCAAAAACTTCTGTGGTGATCTTCGGTTCGGCCTCGCGCATTTCTTCCAGGGTGAGACCATCCAGGTCACAGCCTTTTGCTTCGGCAGCCGCGACAAGGCGTCCGGTCACGTGATGGGCATCACGGAAGGGCATGTCGAGGGCACGCACCAGCCAGTCCGCAAGGTCTGTTGCGGTGGAAAATCCCTTGCCGGCGCTTTCGCGCATGGCGGGCTTGTTGACCGTGAGATCGGCCATCATGCCGGTCATCGCGGCAATGGCTAGGTCGAGGGCGTCCATGCCGTCAAAGGCAGGTTCCTTGTCTTCCTGCATGTCCTTTGAGTAGGTCATGGGCAGGCCCTTGAGCATGACGAGCAGGCTTGTCAGGGCGCCGATGATACGGCCGGGCTTGGCGCGCACGAGCTCGGCGGCGTCCGGGTTGCGCTTCTGCGGCATGATGGATGAGCCGGTGGAGAACTTGTCCGGCAGGCGCACGAAGTTGAACTGGGCGGACGTCCAGATGACGATTTCTTCTGCCAGCCGTGACAGGTGAACCGAACAGATGCTGGCTGCCGACAGGGTTTCAAGCACGAAGTCGCGGTCCGCAACCGCGTCAAGCGAGTTGCGGGTGGGGCCGTCAAAGCCAAGCGCCTTTGCGGTCTGTTCCCGGTTGATGGGGAATGACGTGCCCGCAAGGGCGGCTGAGCCGAGCGGGCTTTGGTCTGCGCGGGCGTGGGCATCCATGAACCGGCTGCGGTCGCGCGCCAGCATTTCCACATAAGCCAGGCAGTGATGGCCGAAGGTGACAGGTTGCGCGGTCTGCAAATGGGTGAACCCCGGCATGACCGTGTCTGCGTTGGCGTCGGCCTGATTGACCAGGGCGATCTGAAGCTGTTTGAGGCCTTCATCAAAGGCCACCAGCCGTTCACGCACATGCAGCTTGAAGTCGGTTGCCACCTGGTCGTTACGCGACCGGGCTGTATGCAGTCGACCTGCTGCCGGGCCGACGATCTCGGTGAGGCGGGCTTCGACATTCATGTGGATGTCTTCAAGGTCGCGGCGGAACGGGAAGGTGCCGTTCACGATCTCTTGTTCGACCTGATCCAGTCCTTTTAGGATTTCTGCCACGTCGGCGCTTGAGATAATGCCGCAATCGGACAACATTTGTGCATGCGCGCGGCTGCCGGCGAGGTCTTGCATCGCCAGCCGCTGGTCGAAGTCGATGGAGACGTTGATGGCCTCCATGATGGCGTCAGGTCCGTCAGCGAACCGGCCGCCCCACATTTTGTTGCCCATTGTTTTTACGCTCTGTCTTGCAACTACACTTCAAGGAAACCCGCTTCGATGGCCCGCGAGAAACGCCCGCAGAAAGTCTCACCCAAGCTCAGATTTCAGTTGGCTGCCTTTGTTCTGGCAGCGGGACTTGCGGCGGTTCTATACGGCATGCCATTCGGTGGCAAATTGGGCGGCGGCAAATTGGGTGATGACACTACTGAGGAACCCGGCGCGTCTGCGGCAACAGCCGACGCCTTGAAGCCCTATGCGGTGGGCGCCGTTCAGAACTTTGTGCCCGCGCGCGAACCCTTGCCGCTTGAGGCGATTGAATTTGTGGATGGGGATGGCAACCCGCTGACGCTGGCAGATTTCACGGGCCGTGTTGTGCTGCTCAATCTGTGGGCCACGTGGTGTGCGCCGTGCCGGGAGGAGATGCCTGCCCTCGACGCGCTTCAGGCCGAAGCCGGCAGCGATGACTTTCTGGTACTGGCGTTAAGCCTTGACCGGGGCGGCATTGAGAAGCCGAGAGACTTTCTTGAAGAAATCGAAATCGAGCATCTGGCGCTCTATCACGACAAGACCGGCCGCATGGGCACAAGGCTCGGCGCGTTTGGTCTGCCGACGACGCTGCTTATAGGTCGCGATGGCAAGAGCCTGGGACGGCTGGTCGGGCCAGCGCATTGGGATGATCCCGATGCGGTGGCCCTCATACAGGCTGCGGTTGGCTCCGGTCAGATGGAAAGCCCGTCTGCCACGCCTGCCGGCGGGTAGCCTACTGGTCTTCGTCGGTGGTGTAGTTGGTAAACAGCGCGCCGAGGAATTGCTCAATGCCGTCACCACCATTGGTCAGCGGCATAACAAGTCCATGAAACACCAGGTGAGACGTCTGATGGCGCGAGCCGCCGGCCTTGATGAAGACCGGGTGCTTGGTGCGGGCGACCTCTTCCAGAACGGCCTGCCAGCGAGCACGGGTCTTGGTGGAAGGTTCACTGAACTCCCGCACCAGCTTGCCCGTCCGTTCTTCGCCGGTGATCTGTGTCAGTGCTGACCCGAACAGGCGTATCCGGAAATCGTCCGTCCCCTCCACGCGCTCTGCGATGAGAAGGTTGGGAGCAATCTCAGGCACATCGGCAAAGTTCATGTCTGCGCGATCCGGAATCAGCCGATCCGCACATTTGCTCTGCCAATACTTCCAGAGCTTAATCGCACCTGGGTGCTCGGGTTCTGAAAGAAAAGTGATTTCTATGTCGCCGTCAGGCGCTGAAGAATCGTTACTCACGAACACACGCTGAATATGAATGGTTGTTAATGCGGGCGCATGTAACGACAAATTGTCAGAGGTTAACAGCGTCGGTGAAAACCCATCGGATTTATGGTTAACGCCAGTCCCTAAACCTTTGATTTCATTGAAACCGCAGGTTGATTTGACGTTCAATTAATAGTTGCAAACCTTACCGGCACGCGCCGCCGGTGACATTGCCGGGGCGGGATTGAGCCCTTAGCGAGTCGGGACCGGGGTCTCGCCGCGATAGTCATAGAAGCCGCGGTTTGCCTTGCGGCCCAACCAGCCTGCTTCCACATATTTTACAAGCAGGGGACACGGGCGGTACTTGGAATCCGCCAGACCCTCATACAGCACCTGCATGATGGACAGGCAGGTATCGAGGCCGATGAAGTCCGCCAGTTCCAGCGGACCCATGGGGTGGTTTGCGCCCAGCTTCATGGCGGTGTCGATGGCTTCAACACTGCCGACACCTTCATAGAGGGTGTAGATCGCTTCGTTGATCATCGGCAGCAGGATGCGGTTGACGATAAAGGCCGGGAAGTCTTCGGCAATGGTTGCCTTCTTGCCGATGTGATCGACGAAGCCTTTGCACTCATTGAACGTCTCTTCATCCGTTGCGATGCCGCGGACAAGTTCCACCAACTCCATGCGGGGCACGGGATTCATGAAGTGAATGCCCATAAATCGTTCCGGGCGGTCCGTTGAGGCCGCCAGGCGCGTGATGGAGATGGACGAGGTGTTGGTCGCAAGGATGGCGTGCTCGGACAGGACCGGGCAGACATCTGCAAAGATCTTGCGCTTCACCTGTTCTTCTTCGGTGGCGCTTTCAATGGCAAGGTCACAGGCAGACAGGGCTTCAAGGCCACCGGACGCGCGGATGCGGGACATGGCGGCATCGCGGGCAGCGTCTTCAATGGTGCCCTTGGCGACCTGGCGGGCAAGGTTGCCGTTGATGGTGGCAAGGCCGCGCTCAACCGCGCCTTCGTCCACATCGTGGAGAATGACATCAAGACCTGACAGGGCGCACACATGGGCAATGCCATTGCCCATCTGGCCTGCGCCAATCACACCAACGGTTCCGATTTTCATGAGGTTTGTCCTGCTTCTGGTCCGCTGACAAAGGGCCCGCTATCAGCGTCACGCATGTACTGGTTGCCGGCAGCAGACCGGCCTTCAAAAAAAGCTGCCCGGAACCTTGTGGGCACAGTATGCACCAAGGTTCCGGGCAAGCGTAGCGTGTTTAAGTCACATCTCCTGGTGGGAGACGGAGCTTAGAGAACTTTGCCGAGCTCTTCGTCGAGTTCAGGCACGGCGTTGAAGAGGTCCGCAACCAGGCCGTAATCGGCAACCTGGAAGATCGGGGCTTCTTCGTCCTTGTTGATGGCAACGATGACCTTTGAGTCCTTCATACCGGCAAGGTGCTGAATGGCACCGGAGATGCCAACGGCGATGTAGAGCTCAGGGGCTACGATTTTGCCGGTCTGGCCGACCTGGTAATCGTTGGGAACGAAGCCTGCGTCCACTGCGGCGCGCGAAGCACCCACAGCAGCGCCGAGCTTGTCAGCAACGCTGTCCAGCATGGCGAAGTTTTCGCCGTTCTGCATGCCGCGGCCACCGGAGATGATGACCTTGGCAGCTGTCAGTTCCGGACGGTCAGACTTGGTCAGCTCTTCGCCAACAAATTCAGACAGGCCGGGGTTGTCAGCGGCAGCGACGTTCTCAACGGCGGCTGAACCACCGTCACCGGCTGCATTGAAGGACGCTGTGCGGACCGTGATGATCTTCTTGGCGTCTGTGGACTGCACGTGCTCGATGGCGTTACCGGCGTAGATCGGGCGGGTAAACGTGTCAGCGGATTCCACCGACATGATTTCCGAAATCTGCGCCACGTCCAGAAGAGCAGCAACGCGCGGCATGTAGTTTTTGCCGTTGGTTGTTGCTGCAGCCAGGATCGCATCATAGTCGCCTGCGAGGCTGACGATGAGAGCGGCCATGGGCTCGGCAACCTGCTTTGCGTACTGGGCGTCATCAGCGACCAGCACCTTGGCGGCACCTTCAAGCTTTGCGGCTGCTTCAGCAGCTGCACCGCAACCTTCACCGGCGACGAGAATATGCACGTCGCTGCCAATCTGCGTTGCGGCTGTGAGAGCCTTGGCAGTGGCGTCGTTGAGGGCATCGTTTGAGTGTTCTGCAATAAGGAGCGTTGTCATTAGATAACCCCTTCTTCTTTGAGCTTGCCGACGAGGTCAGCAACGGTCTCGACCTTGATGCCGGCTTCACGTTCCGGCGGCTCGGTCACTTTGAGGACGTTCAGGCGGGCTGCGGTGTCACCACCGAAGTCTGCCGGTGCCTTTTCATCAATCGGCTTCTTCTTCGCCTTCATGATGTTGGGCAGGGAGGCATAGCGCGGCTCGTTGAGGCGCAGGTCTGCGGTCACGATGGCTGGCAGGTTGAGGGCCACAGTCTGTGTGCCGCCGTCAATTTCGCGCACAACGGTGAGCTTGCTGTCAGCCTTTTCGATGCTGGCAGCGAATGTGCCCTGAGCCCAGCCGAGCAGGGCTGCGAGCATCTGGCCGGTCTGGTTGGCGTCATCATCAATGGCCTGCTTGCCGAGGATGACGAGTTCGGGGCTTTCAGCCTCGACGACACCTTTGAGGATCTTGGCCACGTTGAGCGGCTCAACCTTGTCGTCTGTCTTCACCAGAATGCCGCGATCGGCGCCCATGGCGAGGGCAGTACGGATTGTTTCCTGAGCCTGCTGCGGGCCGATGGAGACGACGATGACTTCGTCGGCCGTTCCGGCTTCCTTGAGGCGGATGGCCTCTTCAACAGCGATTTCGTCGAATGGGTTCATCGACATTTTCACGTTGGCCAGTTCAACGCCGGATTGGTCAGCTTTTACGCGGACCTTCACGTTGTAATCGACCACGCGCTTGATGGGCACGAGCACTTTCATGGAGGCAGTCTCCGAGATTGCGAAACTTGTTAGGGAGCTTCGTTTCTGGATGCCGCGCTTCGACCGGTCAGCCTTTGGAGCTGATAGCCTTGGGCGCGAGCGGAAAACCAAGCAAACCCGATGATTGCTCACCGAGTATTGTTGCGGTGCGGGAACGTACTTGTCCCCTAAAGGTGAGTCAACGCGAAGACCCGACCCCGTCTGAGAAGCATTTATTGCGCGGATTGGCCAAATCGAGGGAGTTTCGGGCGCTCAGGCCCGCGTCACTTGGCTGCACTCTCGTTGGAACCGCCAAACAGGGGCACTCCGGCGCGTTTCATGAAGGGTGTGAGCACGACGCCGGCCAGAAAACCGCCAATATGGCCCCACCAGGCCGTGGGACTGCCGGGATCCGCTACGACCATGACCACCTGAAAGGCCATCCAGCCGCCCAGAACGGCCCAGGCTGGGATATAGAGCGGCACACGCAGTACCAGCACGGCCCACATTTTCACGCGCGGGTGGAGCATCAAATAAGCGGCCACCAGCCCTGATGTGGCTGCGCTGGCACCAATCAGGGGAATCGTCGAATCAGCCTTGAGGACGGCAAACAGCAGGGCACCTGCAATGCCACACAGCAGATAGAAGACCAGGTAGCGCATATGGCCCAGGTCATCTTCCACATTGTCGCCAAGCACCCACAGGAACAGCATGTTGCCGCCCAGATGCCAGACATCCGCGTGCAGGAACATGTAGGTGATGAGGGCCAACTCCTCGGGGAAAGCGCCGAAGTCCGGCAGCCCACCCAGCAAGGCTGCGGGAACCACGCCGAAAGCCTGATCCGCGGCGATGATCTCCCCGGGGGCCAGGGATGTCTGCCACAGGAACACGAGCACATTGGTGACAATCAGCGCGACGGTGACGCGTTGAAACGAGATCACCTTGAGGGGATTGTCATCATGAATCGGGATGAACATGGGCGTTGGGTCCTGGCCGACGGGTGCCGCAAGACGGCAGGCTGCTTTGCCAAGGACTCTAGGACAAGGCGCTGAAAAGCCATAGCCCCACTATTTGGCGTTTTCTCGGGCCTTTTTGCGCCTTGAAGGAGGCTAGAACCGCTCGCCGAGTACCCGGTAGCACCAAAAGGCCTCATCGGTGTCGATCCGGCGGTTGAGATTGGCGGGCGAAAAGCCCGTGGCCCGTCGCACGGCGCGGCCCATATGGGACTGATCTGCGTATCCCGCCTCAACGGCTATCTCCGCCAGCGGGCTGCCCGGGTGCTGGTAGAAAACGCGGTGCAGATTGTCGAACGATGCGTGGAAATCCAGCGCGCGCTTGGTTTGTCCGCTGAACCTTTTAAGGCGGCGTTCCAGCGAGCGCAGGCTCTTGCCGCGTCCAGTGGTCAGTGTGCGGACCATTAGCCCTCTTACCCAGTCAGGAATGCTCGTGACCGCCGGCCATGATCGCCTCTCGGCCGCCCAGGTTTTCTCAAGGGAGGTGCTGAACGCAGCCCAGCCTGCGTCTACGTCTTCATGGGCATCAAAGGCGTCGACGGCTGCCTTGAGGCCTGGGGGTATGTGCGCGAGGCCGATGTCGCCTCCCAGCTGCACCCATGCATCCGGGTAAATCCCAAACGATATGGCTTCGATGTCGGCGGGTGCCCAGCTTGAAATCGGGACATGTGTCGGCGGGGTCACGGAT
>JBCBUN010000002.1:0-22932 GCA_039818145.1 Pseudomonadota bacterium | reverse complement strand
GCATGGTCTAGCTCCCGTCGCTGGTGTTCTGGGCTGCGAGTTTGGCGATTTGCTCAAGGATCGGCTTGAGGTCTGCCTGGTTGCTGGCGACCTGATTGAGCAACTGGCTTTCCGAACGCATCTGGTCAGACAGAATGGTAAGGCGTTCCGTCAGGGCCATGAGGGAGGCGGTGGTGGCCGAGCGTTCGCCGGACGAGCCGCCGATGTCGCGCTGCATGTCGTCGAGACGTTTGGCGAGCTCACCCAGCAATGGGTTGCCTTCGCTATCGGACGAATCCAGACGCGTCACCGTTGAGAGCCATTCTTCCAGCTCGTTGTAGAAGCGGTTCTGTGCCTGGCTGGCCTGAAGGTCCAGAAATCCGACAATGAGCGAGCCGCCAAGGCCCAGCAATGAAGAGGAGAAGGCAGTACCCATGCCGTTGAGGGGCGCTTCTAGCCCGTTGCGCAGTTCCTCGAATACATCCCCGGAGCCGCCACCAGCCGGCGACAGGCTGCGGATGGTCTCGGCGATGGATGAGACCGTGTCCAGAAGGCCCCAGAACGTGCCCAGAAGGCCCAGGAAGATCAGCAGGCCAATCATGTAGCGGGAGATATCGCGGGCTTCATCAAGCCGTGAGGCGATCGAATCCAGGATTGAACGCATGGCAGGCGCTGAAATGGCCACACGACCCTTGCGCTCGCCCAGCAGGGTGGCCATGGGGGCCAGCAGGCGTGGGGGCGGTGGCAGGGTGAGGCCCGGGTCGGCGCGCCGAAAGGCGTTTACCCAGCGGATCTCCGGGCCAAGCACCAAAACCTGACGGATGGTGTAGAGGACGCCCAGGAGTAAAACGCCGGCAATCAGGCCGTTGAGCACCACGTTGGCGAAAAAAGCGTCTGACAGCTGTGGCCACAGGACCGCCAGCACAAGGCCAACGATCACCAGAAAGGTGAGCATGCGGGAAATGTGGCGGCTGGGCTGGGTGAGGCTCAGCGTGTCTGAGCCGTGCGCTTTCGCCATGGTTGTCTCCTGTGCGGGCGTGCCAGCGGGCGGAATGTCTTGCTGGCGGGCGTCATTAGAGCTGAAAACCGGCAGTCTGCGCTAGTTTGGGGCAGTAGTGTGACCCTTCCGTTAGCGAGGGCAGCGGGGCTCAGGTGCCGGAATAGGCCACATCTACGCGGTCCGCGGAGCCCGTATCCGTGACGCCGCCAAGAGCGCGCACGTCAATACGGCGGCTGTCGATGCCCAGGCCAATCAAATAGGCCCGCACGGCAAGGCCGCGTTTGAGCGAAATGCGGCGTGCCTCACTGGCCTTGTCGCCCGGCTCACCGCCATAGGCTTTGAGTTCAATGCGGCGAGGGTCGTAGCGCAATGATTCACCGATGGCATCCAGGTCACTGCGGGCAGAGCCGATGATGGCAGCCGTGTCCTCGTCAAAAAGAACGCGCAAAATGGCCGGGTCCGGATCAGGAAGTGCCACCACTGGTTCGGGCGTGGACAGCGCTGCGACCTGAGGTTCCTCAACGGCAGATGCTTCTGCCGGGGCAGGTGCAGATGTCGGTGCCGGTGCAGGAGCTGGGTCAGCAGCAGGCGTGATGTTCGTGGGCCGGGGGGCTTCCTCCGGCTGCGGCGTTGGTGTCGCTGCCGCTGCGGCTGTGGCGGTTACACGAACCTCGGCCTTTGCGGGTGGTGGTGCTTCAGCTTTTGCTGCAGGCGTTGGCGCCTTCGGTGCGGGTGTTTCAGCCGGAGCGGCTTTCACCGTTGTGGCAGGCGGCGTTGGCCGCGCAGTGGGCGCAGGCACGCTGGGATAGCGCAGCTGGGGGACCTGGCGTGTGGCGGTGGACGACCCGGGATACTTCAAAATCAGCCGCGGTTCGCCGCCTGCGTCCGTTGTCGGTTTGAGCCCCAATGCTTCCAGATTGACGTTCACGTCGGAGTTTTGCTGGGCCATTGCGGGCGCAATTGCCAATGCGGCAACCAGGATCGCGGCAATGGACAGAACGGGGCTGAGCTTTGGAAGAGAGGGGCTGAAATAGGTCATGCCAGGTGGCGCTGTCCGCGTCTTAAGGGGTGGACCGAGCAACCCTCGCATGAGGGTCCCTAACGGGTTAACCGCTTGCGGCGCGAACGTAAAGCCCAAGGGCAGATTTGTGTTGGGCCCATCGGGACCTGTTACTCGCTCCGGCGGGCTTTTTTGAGGATGTCCTGCAGCAGGGGCAGCAGGTCCGCATTGGCCGCAATGATGCCGTTGCGCTCAAGCAGCTTGTCACCACCATTGATATCCGTAAGGAAACCGCCTGCCTCACGGACCATCAAAATGCCCGCAGCCACGTCCCATGGTTGCAGGCCGTGTTCCCAGTATCCGTCAAAGCGACCCGCGGCGACCCAGGCAAGGTCAAGTGATGCAGCGCCGAAGCGGCGAATGCCGGCAACCTTGGGAACGATGGTGTTCAGTTCCTTGCTGAAGGTTTCAAGCCACTTGGCGTCCGAAAAGAAAATACCGGTACCAAAGACCGAGTCTTCAAGCTTGGTCCGTGCAGCGACCCGCAGGCGGCGATCGTTGAGATAGGCACCCTGACCTTTTTCAGCCACAAACAGATCATCGGTCACCGGATTGTAGATGACACCATCAACGATCTGTCCATCGCGCTGAAGCGCAACCGAGATGGCAAAGTGAGGCATGCCGTGCAGAAAGTTGGTCGTGCCGTCGAGAGGATCGATGATCCAGGTGTGGGTCTTGTCGGGGCCTTCGACCACACCGGTCTCTTCCATGAGGAAGCCATAACCGGGGCGGGCCTTGGAGAGTTCCTCAAAGATGATTTTTTCAGCGCGCAGATCTGCAGCGCTGACGAAGTCGCCAGGGCCTTTACGAGAGACCTGAAGGTTTTCCACCTCGCCGAAGTCGCGTGCGAGTTTGCGGGCTGCCTTGCGGGCAGCACCAACCATGACATTGATGACTGGGCTATTGAGGGCCATTGAGTATCTTTTTGGGTCTGTCGATTGCGGGGGCTAGTCGGCGCGTTTGATGTAGGTGACTTCAGCCGTGTCGATGACGACTTTTTCGCCCACTGTCACGAAGGGCGGCACCATTGTGCGCACGCCGTTTTCAAGAACAGCCGGCTTGTAGGAGGATGCCGCCGTCTGGCCCTTGATGGTTGGTTCCGTTTCGGTGATTTCGAGGGTCACTTGCTCGGGCAGGTTGATGCCGATCGGCTTTTCTTCCCAGAGTTCCAGCGTCACAGCCATGCCTTCCTGCAGGAAGGCGGCGCGTTCGCCGATGAAGTCACGGGCAAGTTCGATCTGCTCGTAGGTTTCGTTGTCCATGAAGGTCAGCATGTCGCCGGACTCATACAGGAACTGAAAGTCCTTCGTGTCCACGCGGACCTTCTCGACGGACTCCGAAGACCGGAAGCGCTCGTTCAGCTTTGTGTTGTCGATCAGGTTTTTCAGTTCCACCTGGGCGTAGGCGCCACCTTTGCCGGGCTTCACGCTTTGGACCTTCACAGCAGCCCACAGGCCACCCTTGTGTTCAATGACGTTGCCGGGGCGGATTTCGTTGCCGTTGATCTTCATGGCTAGCGGACCTTCGTGCGGTTTTATTGAATTGTCCCCGGAAGTCTGTAACGGCCAGCGGGGCAAGCGGGCCTGACATGCACCACTGTGCGTCATGGTGCAAGGGGCCAGCTACTGACCGGCCTTGCTTTCCAACCATTTGGACGCGCGAGCGTCACCATCGCTACGCTGCTGGGGGGTGATGAACTTGGTAAACCGGGCCTCCAGCTCGGCATCTTCATAGCCTGAGCGTGTGGCCAGGGAGTGCCATTTCCAGGCTTCCGCCATGTCGGCATCCACTCCTCTGCCCATGACGTAGAGGCGGGCAAGGCGGTTTTGAGCGATCAGATGGCCCTGCTCGGCTGCCTGCGCATACAGTTCAGCCGCCCTGGCGACGTCCTTGTCTGTGCCCAGGCCTTGATAGGTGAGGTAAGCGAGGCCTGCCTGAGCGTCGGCCATGCCATGGTCTGCTGCGGCGGCGAACCATTTGGCGGCCACAGCATTGTCCACGTCCCGTCCCAGTCCCTGAGCGGCTGTCAGACCCAGATTGTACTGGGCGTCAGGGTGGCCGGACGTCGCCGCCTTCTCAAACCATGGCAGGGCGGCCGCGTGATCCGGCGTGCCGCCATTGAGGGCACCGGTTGCGTGCAGGGCACCCAGATTGAACTGGGCAACGGGACTGTTGGAACTGGCGGCTTCGCGGAACCAGCGGCTGGCCTGAAGGACATCCTGTGCGACGCCAATGCCCTGAGCATAGCGCAACCCAATCTCCACCTGACCGGCAAGAGATCCGTTTGTGGCAGCCAGCAGATACAGACGGGTCGCTTCCTGGACGCGGGCATCGGCGTTGGACGGGTCCATGCCGGGCGGCGTGAGCGTCTTGTCCGATGTCAGTTCGGCGAGGGCAAAAGCGGCGGACGGTTCACCATTGGCCGCGGCAGACCGTAGCCAGCGACCAGCTTCGAAAAGGTCTTTGTCGATACCAATGCCGTCGAGATAGAGCTGTCCCAGCAGGGCCTGCGCCGATGGATCGCCTTGTTCAGCCACGGGGCGCAGGAAAGCCGCTGCGCGCTGGCCGTCATTGGCTTTAAGCGCTTCTACGGCCTGCGCCACTTCTGGCGATACGGCGCGCACATTGGTGTTGTGTGCAGAGTCACCTGCCGGGTCAGTCTCAGCCCATGCACCGGACAAGGCGGCAAGGGAAACCGCAAGAATGGCAAGCGGCTTGAGGATGATCTGGGGTCTATGCATCGGTCTCCAACAGCGAAACAGGCGTCTTGTCGATCACATCATTGATCGCTTTGACGGCTTGGCCCGGACCCCCCTGGTCACTGGGGAAAGACCATACGCTGGATGAGACTGCAAGGAAATCCGCTCCTGCGGCAACAAGAGGCGCTGCATTATCTGGCGTGATACCGCCAATCGCGACGCAGGGCACTTCGAAGAGGCGTTGCCACCAGGACAGGATTTCGGGCTCCGCGCGCGAACTCGCGTCTTTGGTTTCGGTGTCGTAGAAGGCGCCGAACGCCACATAGTCTGCGCCCTGTTCACCGGCCTCCATGGCCAGGTGGCGGCTGTCATGGCAGGTGACGCCAATGATGGCATCAGGCCCCAGCAAAGCGCGGGCCTCATCATAAGGCGTATCCTGCTGGCCGATATGGACGCCATCGGCGCCAACCTTCAGGGCCAGGTCGGGACGGTCATTGATGAGCATGGCCACGTCATGTTTGTGCGCAATGGGGATCAGTGCGTCGGCAGCCTTGATGATCTGCGCATCACTCACATCCTTGAGGCGCAGTTGCACGCAGGCGACGTCACCGGCGCTCAGCGCATCCTCAAAGACGCGCGAAAACGCCGCCAGGTCGTCGAGACGCGGCGGCGTGATCAAGTAAAGTCGGCAAGTCGACTTGGATGGCTGGGGTGCTTCAGGCAGCCTCTTTCTCCACATATCTGGTGCCGCTCGCTGCGGCCATTCTTAGGTCCGGGTCAGGCTTAGGTCCGGGTCAGGGCATCCACGCCGGGCAGGGTTTTGCCTTCCAGCCATTCAAGGAAAGCACCGCCTGCAGTGGATACATAGGAAAAATCATCCGCAGCGCCCGCATTGTTGAGGGCAGCCACCGTGTCGCCACCGCCGGCAACAGAATTAAGTTCGCCCATCTTGGTGAGCATGGCCACATGGCGGGCGGCAGCGTTGGTGCCATTGTCGAATGGCGCAATTTCAAACGCGCCCAGCGGGCCATTCCAGACAACTGTCTTGGCGGCTTCAAAGCGGGCGGCGAGGTCAGCAATCGTGTCTGATCCCACGTCGAGGATCATGTGGCCATCGGGGACTTCAGTTGTAGGAACAGTCTTGCACGGTGCCATGGCCTTGAACTCCTGAGCCACCACAACGTCGCGGGGCAGGAGTACCTGACAATTGGCGGCTTCAGCCTTGGCCATAATCTCGCGCGCTGTGTCGCCCAGATCATGCTCGCAGAGCGACGCTTTGACGTCGATTCCCTGCGCGGCAAGGAATGTGTTGGCCATGCCGCCGCCAATGACCAGATAGTCCACGCGGCTGACGAGGTTGCCCAGCAGATCCAGCTTGGTGGAGATTTTCGCACCACCGACAATGGCAACAACAGGTTTTTCAGGCGTGGCCAGTGCGCCTTCAAGGGCTGTCAGCTCCGCTTCCATGGCGCGGCCGGCATAGGCAGGCAGGCGCTTGGCGATGGCCTGCGTCGATGCATGGGCGCGGTGGGCAGCCGAGAAGGCGTCGTTCACATAGGCGTCGCCCAGTGCGGCCAGTTGATCCGCAAAGGCGCCGTCATTGTCGGTTTCGCCTTTGTGGAAACGTGTGTTCTCCAACAGGACGACGCTGCCGGGTTTGGCCGATGCGATGACAGAGGATGCTGCGTCCCCGACGCAATCATCGGCAAAGGTCACGTCAAGTACGGATTCTTCGGCGACGGCTGGCGCAACGGCCTTGAGGGAGAACTCAAGGTTTCGTTCTCCCTTCGGGCGGCCGAAGTGGGACAGCAGGATGACGATGGCCCCCTTGCCGGTCAGCTCGCGGATCGTCGGCACGATGCGTTCAATCCGCGTTGCATCGCTGACGGCACCATCGCGTACAGGCACGTTCAGGTCAGCGCGCATGAGCACGCGCTTGCCGGTGATATCACCATGAGCGAATAGATCGTCCAGGGTTGCGAACGATTTTTCACTCATGGCGTTATCCTGAAATCCTGTGTGGTCGTGTTTGTGGGTTAGATGGACTTAGCGCAGCTTGGACATGGCAACGGCCGTGTCAGCCATGCGGTTCGCAAAGCCCCACTCGTTGTCATACCAGGACAGGACGCGGCCCATCTTGCCTTCGATGACCTGTGTCTGTGTCAGGTCAAACGTTGACGAGGCAGGGTCATGGTTGAAGTCCATGGACACCAGCGGCTTGTTGTTGACGGCCAGAATGCCCTTAAGCGGCTTGGTGCGCGCGGCAGCCTTCATGGCATCGTTGATGGCATCGAAAGACAGCGCCTTCTTGGCGGTGAAGACGAGGTCAATCATCGACACATTGGGGGTCGGCACACGAACAGCTGTGCCGTCGAGCTTGCCGGCCAGCTGGGGCAGCACGAGGCCAACGGCTTTTGCAGCGCCTGTTGATGTCGGGATGATGTTGGATGCGGCAGCGCGGGCACGGTGCATGTCGCTGTGCAGGGTATCGAGCGTTGGCTGGTCGCCTGTGTAGGCGTGAACCGTCGTCATGTAGCCGCGCTCAATGCCGAATGTATCGTTCAGCACCTTGGCGACCGGGGCCAGGCAGTTGGTGGTGCATGACGCGTTGGACACAACGGTGTGCGACTTTTTCAGGGCGCCATGGTTGACGCCATAGACGACCGTCAGGTCCGCGCCGGAGGCCGGAGCTGAAACCAGCACGCGCTTTGCACCTGCCTTGAGGTGAGCGGAGGCTTTTTCCTTGGAGGCAAAGATGCCTGTGCATTCAAGAGCGATGTCCACGCCGAGATCGCCCCAGGGCAGGTCCGCCGGGTTGCGCTCTGCGGTTACCTTGATCTTGTTGCCGTCGACCGTGATCGAGTCCTTGGTGTTGGAGACCTTGGCAGGGAAACGACCGTGCACGGTGTCGTACTGCAGCAGGTGAGCATTGGCTTCAGCAGACCCCAGGTCGTTGATGGCGACGACCTGAATGTCCTTGCGGCCAGACTCGACAATGCCACGAAGCACCAGACGGCCGATGCGTCCAAAACCATTAATCGCGACCTTCACGGGCATGATGAATTCACCTTTCGTAGAAGAACAGTGTTCGCGCAGGACGAGCGGAATTGCCTAGTCCCGCGCGCGTTTGGCGTGGGTATAGCGAAACATCCCAGAGGATGGAAGGTACGCTTGCGTGGAATCGGCCATGCCAATTGCGCAAAGACGTCTTTTTGGCCTGCCGATGAGCAGTGCGCTGCGTCTCGACGGGACTAGAGACGCTCGCGGACGGCCTGAGCCACAGCTTCAGCGGTGATGCCGAACTGCTCGTACAGCTCCTTGTAGGGTGCGCTGGCACCGAAGCCTTCCATGCCGACAAAGCCACCCTTGTCGCCTATGTACCGCTGCCAGCCCATTTCGATGCCGGCTTCAACAGCGATGCGGACTGTGCCCGGGCGAAGGATATCCTCGCGATAGGCAGCGGGCTGCTCGTTGAAGATGTCCTGACAGGGCATGGAGACGACGCGTGTTGGAATACCTTCCGCCTGGAGCTGCTTTTGTGCCGCCATGGCGATCTCGACTTCCGAGCCCGTGGCAATAAGCGTTGCCTTGGCGTCGCCATCTGACGGCGAAATCTCATAGGCACCGCGGCCGGAGAGGTTCTCGTCGGTGTGCTTGGTGCGCACGGTGTCGAGATTCTGGCGGGTCAGAGCAATGGCGCTGGGGCGATCGATCGATTTGAGAGCAACTTCCCAGGCTTCGGCTGTTTCAATTGCGTCTGCAGGGCGGAAGACATTGAGATTGGGTATCGCGCGCAGGGATGCGAGATGTTCAACCGGCTGGTGGGTCGGACCGTCTTCGCCCAGGCCGATGGAATCATGGCTGAACACGTAGATGGCACGGCGCTTCATCAAGGCAGCCAGGCGAATCGACGGACGGCAATAGTCAGCAAACACCAGGAACGTGCCGCCATAGGGAATGAGACCCTTGTGTAATGCCATGCCGTTCATGGCAGCGGCCATGCCGTGCTCGCGGATGCCGTAGTGGATGTAATTGCCGGAGTAGTCATCTGCAGTGACAGAGGTCTGGATCTTGGCGCGGGTGTTGTTTGACCCAGTGAGGTCGGCCGAGCCGCCGACGAGTTCCGGAACCACTTCAGCCAGACCATTGAGGACGGCTTCCGATGCCTTACGGGTGGCTACGGCTTTTTTCTCATCGGAGAAGCCGCGCTTCATCTTGTTGACTTCGGAGTGAAGGGCGTTGGGCAGGGAGCCTGCCTGAGTGCGCTCAAACTCTGCCTGAACATCGTCCGGCGCTTCATCCATGCGGGTCTGCCATGCGGCCCGGTCCTTGGCGGCGCGCAGTCCGGCGACACGCCAGCTGTCACGCACATTGGCAGGAATTTCAAACGGTGCGCTCGACCAGCCAAGGGCCGCGCGAGTGCCTTCAATCTCATCTGCACCAAGCGGTGCACCATGGGAACCGGCGGTGCCTTCCTTTGTGGGTGCGCCGTAACCGATCTTGGTGCGGCAGGCGATCAGGGACGGCTTGTCGGATGTGCGGGCATGCTCGATGGCAGCTTCAATCGCGGCCGCGTCGTGGCCATCAATGCGCACAGTGTCCCAGCCGGCAGCGTCAAAGCGGGCGATCTGGTCGCCGGATTCAGACAAGTCCAATGAGCCGTCAATGGTGATGCCATTGTCGTCGAACAAGACGATGAGGCGGGACAGCTTGAGGTGGCCTGCCATGGAGATGGCTTCGTGGCTGATGCCCTCCATGAGGTCGCCGTCAGAGGCAATGACGTAAGTGAAGTGGTCGACCAGGTCATCGCCAAAGCGCGCATTCAGCATCCGTTCGGCAAGGGCCATGCCGACAGATGTGGAAATGCCCTGACCCAGCGGGCCCGTTGTCATTTCGACGCCGGGGGTGTGGTCGACTTCCGGGTGACCCGGTGTGAGGGAGCCCATCTGACGGAAGTTCTTGATCTGATCAATGGTCATGTCCTCGAAGCCGAGGAGGTGCAGCAGCGAGTACTGGAGCATCGAGCCGTGACCGGCGGAAAGCACGAAGCGGTCACGATCGGGCCAGCTTGGATCCTGGGCGCAGAACTTCATGAACTTCGTGAACAGCACGGTAGCAACGTCAGCCATGCCCATGGGCATGCCCGGGTGGCCGCACTTGGCCTGTTCCACTGCGTCCATCGTCAGGGCCCGAATGGCGTTGGCCATCATGTTGTGTTCGGGAGAGTTGGCGTTGGATGCCTGAGTGTCCGCATCTGTCGATACGGCCGCGCTATTTGCTGGTGTCATTGTGTTGGTTGCCCTTGGTCCGCGGACGCTCCTGTTGAAAGCGTGATCGCGGTTGCCTCAAAAATTCCCCATCGCGGTCTTACGCCGCTGTGGGAGCCATTGTGATCCGATTCGGATCGGCGTGATGCCAAAAAAGACATGCCCCGTTTCGGGGGGCCGAATTGGGCCGGGAGAATGACGAGGTGCCCTTGCAACGTCAACATGCCCGTGGCACCTGAATGCGAGTGTTCTTTGCCGTTTTTTGCGTCGTTGACCGGGGCAAGCGGTGATGAATACGTTATGTCACTAACCTGTTGCATATTGGCCGCGCCCTTTTTGGGCGCCATGGCCCTTCAAAAACCGCAGAAATCCAAGACGGGAACCTTCTTTCAGAATGAGCAAGCTTGATGCAGCCATGGAGCGGTTTTCATCCGCGCTGGACCAGCTGGAAGCGGGAATCAATCGGCGCGGCATCAAGGCGCAGTCGGCGTCGGATGCTGAACGTGAGCTGGTGGCTCTGCGCGAAGACCGGTCCCGGCTGGCAAATGAGCTTGACCAGATGAAAGCCAAAGCGCGCCAGCTGGACGAAACCACCGGTGAAGTCTCTGGTCGTCTTGATGAAGCCATTGCCGGCATTCGCGCCGTGCTTGAGCCGTAGGGCAGGGGAGCGCGCAACATGCCTCAGGTAACCGTCAAGATTAATGGCCGCAGCTATACGCTCGCCTGCGACGAAGGCGAAGAGGAGCATCTGGAGGGGCTTGCGGCCTATCTGGACAAGCACGTGACCAACCTGTCCCAGGGTGTCGGGCAAGTGGGAGATCAGCGTTTGATGCTGATGGCCGGATTGCTCGTGGCTGATGAACTCTCCGAGGCGCTGGGAGAGGTGAAGGCGCTTCAGGATGAGGTGGCTGCGCTCAAAGATGCTCGGACGGGGGCTGCGTCCAAGACGCAGGACGCGGAAAATCAGGTTGCAGAGGTGCTGGAAGCCGCGGCAAAGCGCCTTGAAGACATTGCCGGACGGCTTGAGGCGTCCTAGCTGTTAGTCATACAAGTACGGGGCTGCCTGGCGCGCCAGGAGCCACACTGCTCGGGGCCTTACGGTCTCCAAGGGAGCTGTCCCTGCTTGGGCTCGAGGGCCCTTGCATCACGGTGCCCACCTACTTCTGTAGGTTCCCGGGGATTTCTGCTCCA
This sequence comes from Pseudomonadota bacterium, assembly GCA_039818145.1. Taxonomy (GTDB): domain Bacteria; phylum Pseudomonadota; class Alphaproteobacteria; order CGMCC-115125; family CGMCC-115125; genus Pyruvatibacter. Next base: position 11,736 of record JBCBUN010000002.1, on the reverse strand, counting down.
GCGGCCAAGGCGGCTCCACTCTTGTTTCTTCTGACCGATTGCACCCCCGTGACCTCGACATGACTTCCACGCCATTTGATGGGCTTTCCAAGCCGCAGTTGCGCGAAGCAGCGGGGCTGGTGCGCCATGCGGCGGCCCATCAACTGGGGGATGCAGCCGGCGACGGGATTGCCCGACAAATTGTTGGCGGTTTGCCGTTGAGACTTCAGGAAACAGTTGCCGGATATTGGCCGGTACGCGGAGAGGCCGAGCCGTTGCGGGCAATGCTGGCGCTAGGGGCTCTTGGGCACAGACTGGCTTTGCCTGTTGTTGAGGGTGCGGACCGGCCTTTGTCGTTCAGGATGTGGCGGCCGGGCGAGCCGCTCGTAAAGGGCACTTATGGCATTCCCACGCCGGGGCGAAGTGCTGCCATGGTGACACCGACGCTTTTGTTGGTTCCCGGTTTATGGTTTGACCGCACCGGCGCGCGGCTTGGATATGGCGGCGGGTTTTATGACCGGACGCTGGCGCATTTGCGACGCGGCTGGCGGCCAAGAGCCGTTGGCGTAAGTTATGAAGCGACACTGGGCGGTCATCTTGATCGCGAGCCGCATGATGCGGTGATGGATTTTATTGTGACCGAGCGGCGCGTTCTGCGCGCGCAGTAATCGGTCCGTAGCAGGAATAGCCTTATGCGGCTTTTGTTTTTGGGTGACGTGGTCGGACGGTCGGGTCGGGAAGCTGTCGTGGCAGCGCTGCCGGGATTGCGGTCTGATCTTGATCTAGATTTTGTGGTGGTGAATGGCGAAAACGCCGCGGGCGGATTTGGGATCACCGAGAAGATCACCACCGAGTTGCTTGACGCGGGCGCGGATGTCATCTCCGGCGGCAACCATTCCTGGGATCAGCGCGAGGCGCTTGTGTTTATTGAGCGCGAAGAGCGATTGCTGCGTCCTGCCAACTTTCCAGCCGGCACGCCGGGGCGCGGGGCTGGGTTGTTTGAAGCGCGCGGCGGGCGCCGTGTGCTGCTCGTAAATGTGCTCGGCCGCGTCTTCATGGATCCGTTGGATGATCCTTTTGCGGCGGTTGAAAAAGAGATCAGTGCCGCGCCCATGGGGGATGTTGCGGACGCCGTCATCGTGGACATGCATGCTGAAGCCACGTCCGAAAAAATGGCGATGGGGCATTTTTGTGATGGCAGGGCGTCACTCGTTGTTGGCACGCACAGTCATATTCCAACCGCTGATGCGCAGGTCTTGCCCGGTGGGACGGCCTATCAGACGGACGCAGGCATGTGCGGCGACTATGACAGTGTCATCGGCATGGACAAGGAGGAGCCGGTCAACCGGTTCACCCGCAAGATTCCCGGCGGGCGTTTCGCGCCTGCCGACGGCGAAGCGACCGTCTGCGGTGTTTTTGTGGAAACAGATGATGCAACGGGTCTGGCCCAGCGCGTGGAGCCAATCCGGCTTGGTGGGCGGCTGAAGCAGTCGATGGTTGGTTAGGGCCGAGCTGGAATGCCGCGGACGGGAGGTGGGTAGCCTTACCCGCCCTGCATTCTTTATAAAGCCTGCAAATCATCGAATTCAGACGACAAACCGGAGCGCGTGAGCCCATGGCTGGCCATTCACAATTCAAGAACATCATGCATCGCAAAGGCGCGCAGGACGCCAAGCGGTCCAAGATCTTTGCCAAGCTGGCCCGCGAAATCACGGTTGCAGCCAAGCTGGGCATGCCTGATCCGGCCATGAACCCGCGCCTGCGGGGCGCCATTCAGGCAGCCCGGGCGGAAAACATGCCCAAAGACAACATCGACCGCGCGATCAAGAGAAGTCAGGCGGGCGACGAGGATAACTTCGAGAATGTCCGCTATGAGGGCTTTGGCCCTGGCGGCATTGGTGTGATCGTTGAGGCGCTGACCGACAACCGCAATCGGTCAGCCAGTGAAATCCGTTCTGCCTTCTCCAAGAATGGCGGCAATCTGGGTGAAACCGGCTCGGTCTCCTTCATGTTTGATCAGGTCGGGCGCATTGAATATCCGGTAGATGCTGCGGACGCCGATGCGATGTTTGAAGCTGCCATTGAGGCGGGCGCCGATGACGTGACGTCTGATGAAGACGGCCACGAAATCATTACCGCCGCTGACAGCCTCAATGAGGTCGCCACAGCGCTGGAAGAAAAGCTGGGTGAGCCGCGCAAATCCGCCCTTATCTGGAAACCGCAGAACTCCATCGAGGTTGACAGAGATGCGGCGTCGACGCTGCTCAAATTGCTGGATGCGCTGGACGACAATGATGATGTCCAGCAAACCTATGCGAACTTCGAGCTATCCGATTCGGTTCTTGAGAGCCTGACGAGCTAAGGCAATGTCGCCCGACGCTTGAGAAGGCAGGGCGCACAGGCATGACACTCCCATCCCACCCTAGGAGACAATCTGGGGCCCGGCGATTGCTGGGGCTAGATCCGGGCCTTACAGCGACTGGCTGGGGTATTGTGGATGTGACCGGCTCGCGGCTGGTGCATGTGGCCAACGGGACCGTGAAATCAAAAGCCAGGGACGCGCTGTCTGATCGTCTTGCCATGCTGCATGACGGTGTGGCCGCGATAATTGAAGCGCATCGACCTGACGAAGCTGCCATCGAAAGCGTGTTTGTGAACAAGGATGGTCAGGCAACCCTCAAGCTCGGGCAGGCGCGCGGCGTCGCCATTCTGGCAGCTGCGCAGGCCGGGCTGGACGTTGCAGAATATGCGCCCAATCACATCAAGAAGTCTGTTGTTGGTGCCGGGCATGCGGACAAGCGCCAGATGATGGCCATGGTCACCATGCTGCTGCCGACATGTGATCCGCATTCGGAGCATTCGGTGGATGCGCTGGCCGTTGCCATCACCCATGCGCACGGCACGACAGGTGCGGCGCGCCTCGCAGCGGCGCTGGAGGCAAAGGCATGATCGGCAAGCTCAAGGGTGTGGTGGATGAGACTGGTCTCGACTGGGCGCTGATTGATGTGAATGGCGTTTGCTATCTCACGTCGTGTTCGGCGACCACGCTGCGCCAGATTGGCGGGCCGGGCGATGCAGCCGTGCTGCATATCGAAACCTATGTGCGTGAAGACCAGCTTCGGCTTTTTGGTTTTTCAACAGAAGCAGAGCGTGAATGGTTCCGGCTGCTCTTGAGCGTGCAGCGGGTTGGGGCCAAGGCGGCGCTTGCCATCCTGTCCGTTCTTGATCCGCAGTCGCTGGCGCGGGCAATTGCATTCAAGGATGCAAAGGCCATTGCGACAGCGCAGGGGGTTGGCCCCAAGGTGGGCGAGCGGATTATCTCCGAACTCAAAGACAAGGTGCCTGCGTCCCTGGCCATGGCGGGCAAGGAGCCGGTGCCGGGCGAGGACGTGAGCGAAGTGCCTGCGCATAGTGCAGAAGCGGATGCCATCTCGGCGCTGGTCAATCTGGGCTATGCTCAGGCACAGGCCGCCCAGGCGGTGTCACTTGCTGTCGCGAAGGCTGGAGATGATGTGCCCGGTGCGGAACAGCTGATCCGTGTCGGGCTCAAGGAACTGGCGTCATGATGAAAGCGCTCCTCACAAAAGCAGTTTGGGACTCACATGTCTGATCGCGTTGTACATGCTGACTTCAGCGCTGAGGATGGGGCCGAGCAGGGCATCCGTCCCACAGCGCTTGATGCGTTTGTCGGGCAGGCGCGGGCGAAAGAAAATCTGAGCGTCTTCATTCAGGCCGCAAAGTCGCGCAACGAGGCGATGGACCATGTGCTGCTGTCAGGACCGCCGGGCCTTGGCAAAACCACGATGGCGCAGATCGTGTCGCGCGAGCTCGGCGTCAACTTCAGGTCCACGTCCGGGCCGGTAATTGCCAAGGCGGGTGATCTGGCCGCGTTGCTTACGAACCTTGAACCGCGTGATGTGCTGTTCATTGATGAAATTCATCGTTTGTCTCCGGCGGTGGAAGAAATTCTCTATCCGGCGATGGAGGATTTTGAACTTGATCTGATCATCGGTGAGGGACCGGCGGCGCGGTCCGTGAAAATCGATCTGGCGCAGTTTACCCTTGTGGGGGCGACGACCCGTATGGGGTTATTGACGACGCCCCTCCGGGATCGTTTCGGCATTCCCGTGCGGCTTGAGTTTTATACCAATGAGGAGCTCGAGAAGATTGTCAGTCGGGCCGCAACTATTCTGGATGCACCGCTGACATCCGACGGTGCGATGGAGATTGCCCGACGCTCCCGGGGCACACCGCGTGTGGCGGGTCGGCTACTGCGCCGCGTGCGTGATTTTGCATCGGTGGGAGGCGTCGCTGAAATTGACGCGGACGTCGCTGACAAGGCGCTCAACCGACTGGAAGTCGACAATCGGGGGCTGGACAGTCTTGATCATCGATACCTGCGGACCGTTGCGCTCAAGTTTGGCGGCGGCCCTGTTGGCGTTGAGACCATTGCCGCTGCGCTGTCGGAAGCGCGTGATGCAATCGAAGAGTTGATCGAGCCCTATCTCATTCAGCAGGGCTTTGTTCAGCGCACACCGCGCGGACGATTGCTGACCGGTGCGGCCTTTGAACATCTCGGTCTGACAATCCCTGCCTCGTTTGAAGGCGTGCAGACCCGGTTGTTTGATGATGAGTGACGCCAAAGACGACCCACTGGGTCCGGCAGGAACGCTGAGCGCAGATGGGCAGCACATCATGCCTGTTCGTGTCTATTACGAGGACACGGATGCTTCCGGAATTGTGTATCACGCCAACTATCTGCGGTTTGTTGAGCGGGGCCGCACGGATGTGCTGCGCTGTGCCGGTCTTGACCACCGCACAATGATGGATGCGGAAGATTCGACCGCCTTTGCGGTGCGCCAGATGACTATTCGTTTCATCGCGCCGGCGCGTCTCGATGATGCCCTGGAGGTTCGTACGCAGTTTACGGAGGTGCGTGGGGCACGCATTCGGGCGAGCCAGACGGTATGGCGGGGTGAGACGCAGCTGTTTGAGGCGGAAGTGGAAATTGCGGTGCTGGACGGCAAGGGCCGCGCCCGCAGAATTCCGGCATTTGTGCGAGACGCGCTTGCCCCTTATGTTGCCTGATACCTTTTGACTTCAACTAGATTTCGGCTCTTTTTGCGGGGCGTCCGCGCCGCAGTTTCGACACAAAAACACAGGACAAGGCGGGACAGGCGGCAATGCCGTTGTCCCGGGTGCCGGGTTGATGTGCCGCTTTCGCCGAAGCGCTTAGACATGACGTAGGAAGTTTCGACGATGGAGCCGGATATCATCAACGCGGCAGCGCAGGTTGCCGAAACGGACTTTTCTCTGTTCAGCCTTTTCCTGCGTGCCGACATTGTGGTGAAGGCCGTCATGGTCGGCCTGTTTGCGGCATCGATCTGGAGCTGGGCCATCATTTTCGAAAAATGGGGTCGGCTGCGCTCGGTCAACAAGAAGGCTGAGAAGTTTGAGCAGGTGTTCTGGTCCGGCCAGTCGCTTGAAGACATTTATCAGAACATGGGTCACCGGCCCGACCACCCCATGTCGACACTGTTTGTGGCGGCCATGCGCGAGTGGCGCCGGTCGGCTGAAATCGGCACCAAGGCCATTCACGGTCTGCAGGAGCGGATCGACCGGGTGATGACGGTTTCGATTGCCCGCGAAACAGCACGGCTTGAGCGCGGCCTCCTGTTCCTGGCGACTGTCGGCGCCACGGCACCCTTTATCGGCCTGTTCGGGACTGTCTGGGGCATCATGAATTCGTTCCAGGCCATCGCGGTGTCACGCGATACCAATCTGGCCGTTGTGGCGCCGGGCATTGCCGAGGCGCTGTTTGCCACAGGCCTTGGTCTGCTGGCCGCCATTCCTGCCGTGATTGCCTACAACGCCTTTTCAACGGGCCTGAACCGGTATGCGACGCGGCTTGATGGATTTGCGGATGAGTTTTCCGCCATCCTCTCGCGGCAGATCGACGAAACCCGCGAGGGTCACTGATCATGGCTGGTGGTCTCATGCCAAATGGCGGGTCTGGCGGCGGGCGTCGCCGCAGCCGCCGTGCCCGCGCGCCTATGAGCGAAATCAACGTCACACCGTTTGTGGATGTGATGCTGGTGTTGCTCATCGTGTTCATGGTGGCAGCCCCCTTGCTGACGGTGGGCGTGCCGATTGACCTGCCGCAGACAAGCTCGCAGCCGCTGCAGGAAGATGATGAGCCTCTGACAGTCACCGTGAATGCGGAAGGTGAAGTCTATCTGCAGGAAACAATTGTGGAGCTTCCCGAGCTATCTGCCCGACTGCTGGCGATTGCCGAAGGCGGGTATGACGAGCGCGTGTATGTGCGCGGTGACCGCTCTGTTGATTACGGCACGATCATGAATGTCATGGGCACTTTGTCGTCCGCCGGGTTCCGGCGCATCGGCATGGTGACCGAGCAAGGCGGGCCCGACGCCGCCGACGAAGGATAGCGATCAAGAATGCGCGGCGGTGTTCCCCTCTCCGTCCTGCTGCACGTTGCAATCATCACGGTTGCGATCGTGGGCCTGCCCGCGCCCAAACTCGAGCCGGTAGAGATTGCGACGGCAATCCCCATCGAAATTCTCGAGATTGATGAGTACACGCGCGTGACCCGCGCGCCGGAGCCGGAAGCAGAGCCAGCGCCACCGGAACCTGAACCGGAGCCAGAACCTCAAGAAGCCCCTGAGCCCGAACCGCAGCCGGTTGCCGAGCCCACACCGCCGGCCCCAACACCACCCCCGGCAGAGCCGACGCCTCCGCCGCCAACCCCGGAGCCCGAGCCAGCCCCGGCACCAGATCCCGAACCCGAGCCAGAGCCGCAGGAGAAGGTGAATGTGGCTCCGCCGCAGCCGCCAGCGCCGCGCTTGCGCCCGACGCCACCAACGCGGCCGGTGCAGCGGGAACCTTCATTTGACGCGGGTCGTATTGCAGCCCTTTTGGACAAGCTTCCAGAGGAGCGCCAGCCTGCGCCGGCGCGACCAGCGCCGACACAGCCGCCTCAACAGTCCCGCATCGGTGCGCAGACCTCGTTGACGATCTCAGAACTGGATTTCATGCGTCAGCAGATCAGCGCGTGCTGGTCGCCGCCGGTCGGTGCCACAAATGCGGCTGATTTGGTTGTCACGATGAATATATGGCTCAATCGCGATGGGTCATTGTCGCGACCACCGCAGGTCAAAGGCGGTGGTTTCGTGCTGTCGTCCTACCAGCAGGCGGCTCAGGAAGCGGCCTTGCGGGCAGTGCGTCGGTGTGCACCCTATCGGTTGCCGGTGGAAAAATATTCATCCTGGCGTGAGATAGAGTTGAGGTTCGATCCCAGTCAGATGCTGGGTCGTTAAACGGGTTGAAGGCTAGGAGAGGCTTTGGGAATGCACGGGTTTAAGCAAATTCTGGCGGGTCGTTTGACGAAATGGGTGCCTGTGCTCGCGGCGGTTGCGCTGCTGATGCCTGGCGCTGCTCTTGCGCAACTGCGCATTGATATTACCCAGGGCACAATTGAGCCGCTGCCTTTGGCTGTCACGGACTTTGTGGGGAGTGCCGCAGCGGCAGCTGAAACCGGCGACAAGATGGCCGGTGTGATCCGCAGCAACCTTGAACGGTCGGGATTGTTCCGTCCCCTGAGCGAAGCGGCTTTCATTGAAAAGATCACAGACCCAAACAGTGCGCCGCGCTTTGGCGATTGGCGCATTATTGATGCGCAGGCGCTGTTGACCGGCTCTGTGACCCAGGAACCCGATGGACGCCTGCGGGTGGAGTTTCGTCTGTGGGATGTGTTCGGCGAAGAGCAGCTCATCGGCCTGCAGTACTTCACCAAGCCGGACAACTGGCGGCGGGTGTCGCACATCATTTCAGATGCCATTTATGAGCGTCTGACCGGCGAGACCGGGTATTTTGATACGCGGATTGTTTTTGTGTCGGAGACCGGCACCAAGGGCCAGCGGGTCAAGCGCCTGGCGCTGATGGATCAGGACGGGCACAACCCGCGCTTTCTGACCAATGGCGGCGCGCTGGTGCTGACACCGCGCTTCTCTCCAACCAATCAGGAAATCACATATCTGTCTTACGCGGGTGGCAGTCCACGCGTGTATCTCTTCAACATCGAGACACGTCAGCAGGAAGTGGTCGGCGAATTCCCGGGCATGACCTTCGCACCCCGGTTCTCGCCGGATGGTGACAAGGTCATCATGAGCCTGCAGCGCGGTGGCAACGCTAATATCTATGAGCTGGATTTGCGGACCCGGGGTACGCGCCGGTTAACCAATTCGCCGTCAATTGACACGTCGCCAACTTATGGCCCTGCTGGGCGGGAAATCGCCTTTGAAAGCGACCGGGGTGGCACCCAGCAGATCTACGTCATGAACGCGAATGGCTCGGGCGTGCGCCGTATCAGCTTCGGTGAAGGGCGATATTCGACACCGGTCTGGTCACCTCGCGGAGATATGATCGCGTTTACCAAACAATACAAAGGTCGATTTCTGATTGGCGTCATGCGTCCGGACGGAACAGGAGAGCGAATTCTGACCGAGGGCTATCACAATGAGGGGCCCACATGGGCGCCAAATGGCCGGGTTCTCATGTTTTTCCGGGAAACACCCGGCGCACGCGGTGGCCCCAGTCTTTGGTCGGTGGACCTGACCGGGTACAACGAACGTCAGGTTGTGACGCCGGGATTCGGGTCTGACCCGGCCTGGTCTCCCTTGATCCGCTAGGGTTCTTGCGGATAACGTCGATGTGGGGATCCAAGAAAACGTCAAGATGCCCGTAAGGCCCAGGTTCCACGTAAGGGGATCAGGTTTCGCGGGTAACCGTCATATTTCGTTGGTAAAGTCACCGAGTGGTTTGAAGGTGGCGGGAACACAACGGTGATCCGGCGGTTTGAATAGAGTTGGGACGCGTACAAATTCGAGCACTTGCAAGGTGTTTTCTTGGATGTGCGGTTCCGGGGTGCAACATTATTTGGGGGCCTGTTCCAGGTCCGTGAAGGCAGGAGTTTATTAATATGACCGCAACGTTGATCCGTTCACGGACAATGACTTTCGGAGAGTTTTCAGGTCGCGCCGTCAAGATGGCGCTGGCAGGTTTTGCAGCGCTGGCGCTTGTCGCGTGTAGCTCTGACCCAGAACAGGCACCGGTGCGCACCACGACAGCACCGACGGCTCCTGCTCCTTCTGGTCCGACGCCGGGCACACAGCAGGACCTTGTGGTCAATGTTGGTGACCGCGTGTTCTTTGACACGGACCAGTCATCGCTGCGGGCAGACGCCCGTGCGACGCTCCAGCGTCAAGCTGCGTGGATGAACCAGTATCCGGCTGTGTCGGTGACACTTGAAGGTCACGCTGATGAGCGCGGTACCCGCGAGTATAACCTTGCACTGGGTGCGCGCCGTGCGAACTCAGCCAAGGACTATCTGGTGAGCCTTGGCGTTCAGCCATCGCGTGTGCGCACGATTTCCTACGGCAAGGAGCGCCCAGTGGCGCTTTGCTCTGACGAAAGCTGCTGGGCGCAGAACCGCCGCGGTGTCACTGTTGTGACGCAGGGTGCCGGCTCCTAAAGCCTTCCAGCCACACTGTTTCTTGAAGGGCGCATATCCAACCGGGATGTGCGCCCTTCTTGATTCCGCCTCCATGGCAGGGGGTTTCTGGTCACTTTTTTGATCAATCGGCACTTAAGGCTTTGGTTCCGGGCCTCAATTTTGCCTACCTTGTGGAGTGATTTGCTTTCACAAGACATCGTCAAAGCGGACTGACCCAATCTGGACGAAACATGCCCAAGCTGAAATTTGCACTCGCTGTTCTGCCATCGCTCCTTGTGGGGGCAGGTGTTGTTGCTGTGAGCCTGCCATTGCCAGCACAGGCCCAGCAGTCCGTGACGGATACGCGCGCGCTTTATGACCGGCTGCTTCGTCTGGAGCGGGATCTTCAGGATGTGCAGCGCAACGTCTATCAGGGCGGTGCCCCGGCACAGCTCGGCGCGCCTGCACCTGCGGCGGACATTGGCGCGACCGATGCCGCACGGCTTTCCCTGCGGCTGGATCAGATCGAAGCATCTCTTCGTGACATGACTGGGCAGGTTGAGCGGTTGCAGTTCGAATTGCGGCAGGCCAACCAGAAGCTCGAGAATTTCGCGGCGGACACAGATTTCCGATTGCGCGACCTTGAAGGCACGGGCGGCGGCCAGCGGCCATCCGCCTCCAACGCCACATCAAGTACCGCTGGCGATGCCCCGGCACCTTTGGCAAGCAGCGCACCGACACCAGCGGAGAAGCCGCTCTCAGCTGCCCAGCAGGCCTCCATCGGCACGCTTGGCGGTGTGACGTCTACAGCACCACTGCTTACGCCGCCGTCGTCGGCTCCAAGGGCGCTGTCGTCGGCGTCCAATACCGGTCTGCCGGATGGTGGGCCTGATGTGGCCTACAAATACGCCATGAGCTTTTTGCGCCAGGGTGACTATCCCTCCGCGGAAGCTGCTTTCACCCAGTTCCTTGAGGCCTATGGTGACACGAGCCTTGCAGGCAATGCCCAGTATTGGCTGGGGGAAACCTATTATGTGCGCGAGCAGTACCAGGATGCGGCGCGCGCGTTCCTCACCGGCTATCAGACCTATGCGTCCAGCCCCAAGGCACCGGATAGTCTGCTGAAGCTGGGCATTACCCTTGCCGCTCTTGGTCAGACCCAGGATGCCTGCCTGACACTCGCAGAAGTGCCGCGCACATTTCCCGGTGCGCCGCAAAGTGTGAAAGCGCGCGCTGAGCAGGAGCGCAGCCGCGCTGGTTGTGTCTAGGCACGCCTATGGCGGCAACACCGAATACCCCTGATTTCGAAAGTCTGCTGACACCCTTCGGCCTGTCGCAAACGGATGCGGTTGCTGTTGCCGTGTCTGGTGGTCCGGACTCCATGGCTCTGCTTGTGCTGGCTTTAGACGAAGCCAGGAGATCCGGGCGATCCGTTTATGCAGTGACGGTCGACCATGGTCTGCGCGCCGACGCCAAAGACGAAGCCGAGCAGGTGGCTGCGTGGGCAAAGGCTCTAGGTATCCCGCACACTATTTTGACCCATGGGGGCGATGTGCCGGTGGCGAGCATCCAGTCTGAAGCGCGGGACATTCGTTATGGCCTGATGGGGCAGTGGTGTGCTGCGAACAACATCGCTGCTCTGATGGTGGCGCACACACAGGATGATCAGGCGGAGACGCTTTTGCTGCGGCTGGCTCGCGGCAGCGGGGTGGATGGGCTGTCCGGCATGGCGGCCGACGTGACCCGTGACGGATTACGGATCATCAGGCCTTTGCTTGACGTGCCCAGGGCTGATCTGCTGTCGCTGCTTGAGGATCGCGATCAGGCATACATCGAAGACCCCTCAAATCGTGACGAACGTCATGCACGTGTGCGGATGCGGGCGCTCAGGCTACAGCTGGACGCAGAAGGGCTGACGGCACAGCGTCTTGCGGAAACGGCCGGGCGCCTTGCCGTCGCGCGGGATGCTTTGGCTGGATGGACGCAGGCTCATCTGGCCGGATGTGTCACTTTTGATGTCGGCGGCTGGGCGCGGTTTGATCGCAGGCAGCTGGTGAGTGTGCCGCTGGAAATTGGTCTGCGCTCCGTCTCGCGCATTGTGATGGCTGTTGGGGGAGGTGTTTACCCGCCGCGCCTGCACCATACCCGCGCCCTGCTTGAGCGATTGGGCGTTGCAGAGTTCTCCGGGGCCACGCTTGGGGGGGTGCGGTTCGTTGCGCATCGCTCGGGCGTCCTTGCCTTTCGAG
>JBCBUN010000001.1:0-23941 GCA_039818145.1 Pseudomonadota bacterium | reverse complement strand
CGGCGGTGCCATATCCCTTGTGGCGGGCAAAGCCGTAGCCGGGGAACTCTGCCTCAGCCGCCACCATGATGGCGTCCCTGAATGTCTTGGCGATGATGGAGGCGGCCGCAATTGACAGCGATCGCCCGTCTCCCTTGATGACAGCCTGCGCCGGGCATCCAATGTCCGGCGCATCGCGGCCATCAATGAGGGCAAACGAGGGCGGGGACGGAAGGTCGGCAACCGCCCGCGCCATGGCCAGAAACGTGGCCCGGCGAATGTTCAGTTCATCAATTTCCTGCGGATCCGCAACGCCCACTCCCACGAGGGATGAAGCGCGTATGTGGCCAGCAAGGTCAGTGCGTCTTTGAGCAGTGAGTTTCTTTGAGTCATTCAATCCCTCCGGAACACCAGATGTGGGAAGGATGACGGCGGATGCAACCACCGGCCCAGCCCACGGACCGCGTCCGGCTTCATCGATGCCGCACACGGGAGACATGCCGCATGCGTCTTCCAGAGAGAAGTCAGGTCCCGTGATGCTCTTACTCATGAGGCATCTCCCGCACCACCCTGAAACCGACGATGGATTGTCGGGCGTCCGGAGGCAGAGCGTAGCGGGTTCCAAGCCGCACGGGGCCAGGTGGGTCAGTCCACGAATGGCCGCGCAGGGCGTAGGCCGCGCAGGGATCACCAGTCTGTGCCGTGCCATCTGTCGGCAAATCCGCGTAGCCCCCATTGTGACAGTCAGCGACCCACTCCCATACATTGCCGATCATGTCGAAAAGCCCAAACTCGTTCGCGGCAAAACTGGCCACGGGTGAGGTATACAAAAAGCCGTCGTCACAATGCTCCGCGACTTTGGCAACTTTGTTCTTGGAGGTCAGGTCGTTGACATTGCCATGGGCGCACAACTCCTCAGATGGCCGGTTGAGAGCAGACGGCCCTGCGGCGCGAACCCACTCTGCCTCCGTTGGTAGACGATAAACCTGGCCCGTGGTCGCCGACAGCCACGCCAGGTACGCCCTGGCGTCATCCCGTGAGACGCATGTCACCGGATGTTGGTCCGTCTGCGGAAATCTCGGTGCCCGCCAGTCCGCTGCGTCTTCAATGGCCCAGCCATCCGACGTCAGGGTCCAGCAGCCGCCGGTCATGTCGTGGTCTGTCGCGCGGAGGAAGCCGGCAAACTGCGCACGCGTCACCTGCGTTGTGCCAAAGGCAAGGTCTGCCTTGATATCAACCTGACGCGTCGGGAACTCATCACTGCCTGCCGCTACATCCTGATTGTCCGCGCCCATAACCACGGGACCCGCCGGCACAACACGTGTGGCGGGTCCGTCATTGCCCGTGCCGGAGGCAAATGCGCCCCAGCCGGACAAGAGCAGAACCAATGCGGAAAATGTCAGGCGGCAAATCATGTGCACCACAAAGCCTGCGGAAGCCGCTCGGTGTCAAACATCGTACCAAACCGAGTGTCAAACCATGACGTGATGAAACCTAGAGAAGCGCCAGTTGCTTGGGCCCTGCATTGGGGGCCTCGAACAGATCCGTGCGCAGCGGCAGGCGCTGTCGCGACAGGCCGTGGCGCTCCATCGCCAGCGCAAAGCGGCGTGAAATCGTCCAGGCGTAGGGCCCGCCACCGGTCATGCGCTTGCCCCACTCCGCGTCATAGTCCTTGCCGCCGCGCATATCGCGGACGATCTTCATCACCCGCTTGGCACGATCCGGCGTCACATCAGCGAGCCACTCCGCAAACAGATCCTTTATCTCAAGCGGCAGCCGCAACATCACATAGCCCGCCTCCCGTGCACCCATGCGGGCGACCGCCTTGAGAATGGCTTCAATCTCATAGTCGTTGAGGGCGGGAATGACCGGGGCCACCATGACACCCGTTGGAATACCCGCTTCGGAAAGTTGACGAATGGCATCAAGCCGCCGCCCCGGCGTAGACGCGCGCGGCTCCATTGCCCGCGCCAGCTTGCCGTCCAGCGTCGTGACCGAGAGCGCGACTTTCACCAGCCCGTCCCGCGCCATCTCGCTCAAAATGTCGATATCGCGCGTGACCATGGCGGACTTGGTGACAATGCCGACCGGGTGCTTGTGCTCTGCCAGCACTTCCAGCACCTGGCGTGTGATCCGGCGCTCGCGCTCTATCGGCTGATAGGGGTCTGTATTGGTGCCGATGGCAATTGTGCGCGGCTCATAGCCGGGTTTGGACAGTTCCCGCCGCAACAGCTTGGCAGCATTTGGCTTGGCAAACAGCTTGCTTTCAAAGTCGAGGCCCGCCGACAGCCCCATATAGGCGTGGGTCGGGCGGGCAAAGCAGTAAACACAGCCATGCTCGCAGCCCCGATAGGGGTTGATCGAGCGGTCGAATGAAATGTCCGGCGATTGGTTGCGTGTGATGATGGTCCGGGCCGCTTCGTCGCTGACGTGAGTCCGCAAAGGCTTTTCGTCCTCTGCGATGTCCCATCCATCGTCAAACGCCTCCGCGGCCCGGTGCTCGAAGCGTCCAGAGCGATTGGAACGCGCGCCGCGACCTTTGCGTGCTTCGTGCAGCCGTCCCGGTTTGGGGGAAGGAAGACTGCTGCCCGGCCCGAAATCGGGGCGCGAGACGGGGCCTGGGGCAGGGCGTATCTCCCCATCCGCATCACCGGGCATCAAAGCGCGTGTCTGTGGCTGACCGGATTGGGGGGCGGTCAGGGGAAACACGGGCATGGTCGCAGCGCGCGCTGTCTCGTCGGCGCGGTGGGGTGCCGGGTCTGCCGCCCCAACCCCCTGTCCCGAGCCAAGCCTGGAACCAAGTCCCGAGCCAATTTCAACAATCTCTCTGTGCGCTGTTCTGTTCATGAGAGGAATATAATCACATCAAAAGGAACAAGACAAGAACATTTAGGTTAACGCCATGCTCCCTTCGCAGTTGCAGCAATTCCGCGCTAAAGTCGGCCGCATGCTGAGCGTCGTGATTCCAACTTTGAACGCTGAAAAGTCCCTCACGCGGGTGCTCGCGGCGTTGATCCGCCCGACCGTCCGTGGGCTGATCAAGGACGTGGTCATCGTTGATGGCGGCTCCACTGACGGCACGGAACGCATTGCTGAAACATCCGGCGCAAAATTTGTGAGCGCGCCCAAGGGCCGTGGCGCACAGCTGGCAGCTGGGGCGCAGGCCGCACGTGGTGAGTGGCTGTTGTTCCTGCACGCCGACACGGTGCTGCAGCCCGGCTGGGAAGAAGAAGTGGAAACACTGCTTGAACGGCTGGAAAAGCGCGGCGAAAAAGGCTTCGATTTTGCCGCCGTCTTCAAATTCGCGTTGGACGACTTTTCATTCTGGGCACGCATGCTGGAAGGCATTGTGTCATGGCGCTGCTGGCTTTTTGGTCTGCCTTACGGCGATCAGGGTCTGCTGGTCTCACGCCGCCTCTATGACAAGCTCGGCGGCTATCGCCCATTGCAGATCATGGAAGACGTGGATTTCGTCCGACGCATAGGCCGCCGACGCCTCGTCTTTTTGCGCGCGCCCGCCGTCACCAGCCCGGAACGCTATCTGAATGATGGGTACATTGCCCGCTCATCCAGAAACGCCCTGTGCCTGATGCTTTATTACCTGGGCGTGAACCCGGACCGCATCGCCCGCATATATGCTCGGCGTTAGACAGGACCATGCAAAACACCCTCGCCATCATGGCCAAAGCCCCAGCCATGGGCCGGGTCAAAACACGTCTTGCAATAGATGTTGGCCTGGTTGAAGCCACGCGCTTCTACCGTGTGGCACTGGCGCGTTTGATCCGCAGCCTGTCCGCTGACCCGCGCTGGCAAACGGTTGTGGCCGCAAGCCCAGATACGCATGCGCTTCCAAATCAGACATGGCTGCAAAACGCCGATGCGGTGGTACCGCAAGGCGAAGGTGATCTTGGTGCCCGTATGCAGCGCGTCTTTGATACTGCTCCCAAAGGACCGGTGGTCATCATCGGCAGTGACATCCCCGACATCTCCGCCCATCATATCGCCCAGGCGTTCAAGGCGCTCGGCAACAACGATGCGGTCATGGGCCCGTCCGTAGACGGAGGATATTGGCTCATTGGCCAAAAACGCATGCCGAAAGTGCTGATGCCATTTGAGGGTGTGGAATGGTCAAGCGGTCGTGAACGCGACCAGACGCTTGCCAATTTCGGTTCAGGTCGCGTCGCTATGCTCAGTGAATTGTCGGATGTGGACAGCGGTGCAGACTTTGCGCTGTGGCGCGAGCGCTGCGGCTAGGGGCCACACTCGCCTTGCAACAAACCTAAAGCCGTGAAGCGTTCTGCACTGTGGCACCCGCACGCTCAATCGGCGCGTAGACGGGCCATCCGCCGGCGGCGGCCTGGTCAAGGGACGGGGAGGGCTGACCCAACCGCAGGCGGTAGAGCCAGAGATTGGTCAAGATACGTTCCACATAGCCGCGGGTTTCAGCCGCCGGGATGCTTTCAATGAAGGTCAGCGGATCCTGTGCGTCTTCGCCGATCTGCTTGGTCCAGCGGATCAGATTGCCCGGCCCGGCATTGTAGGCGACGGCCATCTGGAAAAGATTTCCGTATGGCTCGCTGTAGCCCATCAGCTCCTGCAGATAGGTCTGGCCCAGCGCCAGATTGTGTTCGGGATCATTCAGGCGGTCGCGGTTGCCGCGCTTGTATGTGGAGTCCTTGGTAATGTGATAGGCCGTGCCCGGCATGATCTGCATTAGACCTGCCGCACCCGCATGGCTGCTGGCGCCGGTAATAAAACGGCTCTCCTGCCGCGCAACAGCGAGCAGCAGCGCACGGTCAACTTCATAGCCGCCCTCAGGCGTAATGTCGGGGACCGGGAACAGCGCCGCACCAATGGGCTGCGGGCTTGCAAGCGCCACCGCGAGCTGGGTGGCGGGAAGGTTGAGGTCGCGGGCAAGGGATGCTAGCGCAATATCAAGCGACGGGTCGAGGCGTCCATGGGCGCGACGCAATTCTGCTTCCGCCATGTCCAGTTTGCCGACCTGCACCAGGGCCGCACCGCGACGCACCTGTTCAATCGCCAGCAACGCCGTGCGGCTCGTTGCGTCAGTCACCGGGTCAGACCACGTCACCCGTGGTTCGCGGCCAAGCTGGCGCTGGGCTAGCAGCCCGTAAAACGTCATGCCCGTGCTCGCCGCGGTTTCAAGCTGTGTCACCGCCTTGGCAGGCTCGCGAATGGCAAAGTAGGAGCGAGCCGCCCAGAACGCAGCCGCAGACCGCGTCCAGTCAGAGACACTGATATTGCCTGCCAGCGCTGCAAAATGCCCCGCTGCAACATCCGGTTTGTCCATGCGCCAGGCTGAAAGCCCCGCATACCAGTCCGCCAACGGAGCGTCTTCGCGGTGGGAGGCGGCAATGGCGGTTGCAAGATCAAAGGCTTTGCCGATCTTGCCTTCGACATAGTAGGACCACGCGATCCGCGCCTTGATGGCTGCGCGTTCATCCGCACCCAGACGGTTGCGGACTTTCGACGAGTCGAGAAGTTGCAGCGCCTGTGTCGGCCGTTCGCGGGAAATCAGCGAGCGTACTTTTCTTGAAATCGTGCGCCCATATCCGGTGCGACCTTCAGCGCTGGAGCCGGACACCGTATAGACAGAGTGATACGCCGTCGGCCGGAAGGTGCGGCGCACGGGCTTGACCGGCACGCTGGCGCCGCCACGCCGCTTCATGGCGAGCTTGTGGATTTTGTCGGCGCCGGGGTGGTCGGCATATTTGGCGAGCCAGGACCGCAACTCGGAATATTTGGAGCGATAGGCCGTCGGGTGCATATAGCGTTGATGCAGCACATGGCCCATCAGGACTTTGTCCGACAGTTGCCCGATCAGGACGTCAGCCTGTTTGAGGTCGCCGCGCTCCTGAACCTGAAAAATCTGCATGTAGCGGACGCGGTCTTCTTCGGAGAGAACCGTAACATGTTCACCTGCATGAACGCGCTGGGCCATCGCCGTCAGAAAAAGCGTAACGGCAAGGAGCAAGACGCCGGACAGCATCCAGAAACGCGCACGGGTGCCCGCCTCGCGTTCTGCCTGAATGGCCACAGCAGTCTGAGATTTTCGGCTTGGCATGCGGCCCCCCGGCACGTTGCCCGATCTTGAGTGACACCCTTGAACGCAGGTGCCCTGTATCAGTTCAGGATTAATCTAGCGGTCAGCCCTTGAGGATGCGAGTCCCGTGCCATCGCAACAGTTAATGGGCGGCTAGAGGCCAAGCTCGGCCATCTTGTCCTTGAGACTGAGCAGATCGCGCCACGCGAGGCGCTTTTGTGCCGGCTGGCGCAACAGATAGGCAGGATGCAGCATCGCAATGGCGGGCATCGTGTGGCCCGCCGGTCCACCGATGGCCTCAGGATCAAAATCCTTCCACTGGCCACGCAGCCGGGTAACTCCCGTTTTGGTGCCAAACAGCTCCTTCGCTGACACGCCGCCGATGCAAACCAGCACTCTTGGCTCCACGAGCTCGATATGCCGCAGGATGAATGGCAGGCACATGGCCGTCTCGGCTGGGGTCGGTGTGCGATTCCCTGGCGGCCGCCATGGCAGGACGTTGGAGATATAGACGGTCTCTCGGCTGAGACCGATTGACGCGAGCATGCGGTCCAGAAGCTGTCCCGAGCGGCCCACAAATGGCAGTCCCTGAATATCCTCGTCGCGGCCGGGGGCCTCGCCCACCAGCATGATTTTCGCCTGCGGATTGCCGTCGGCAAAGACCAGATTCTTGGCGGTGGCCTTCAGCGGGCAGCCGGTGAAGCCCGCCACGGCATCGCGCAGTTCATCCAGATTTGACGCAGCGGCCGCAAGGGCCCGCGCATCATCAATTGCGGCCTTGTCATCGGCCAGCTCGGCCTGGGGTGCCTGCGGCCTGATCGGTTGCCGGGCATCGGGAAGTGGTGGTTTTGTGCCATTTGCAGCCCTTGGCTCGGGTTCCGGTACCGCTGCCAGCCGGTCAATGGGTTCGTCCCCAATGGCTTCATCCGCACCTGCTTCCACAAACCAGCGCAGCAGGTCAGCCAGCTGGGTGTGCTCATCAGCAGATGTGGAAAGATCACTCATAGGCGCTAGTTTTAGGGGGACAGGCGGCGCGAGTCACACCCGCATTCGCCAATTCGTCTTATTGGGGTGCACCACGTGTGCGCTGACAAGCCACTGGCGCGTTTCTATGCTCTGATTTGCACCGCTTGACCGCAAAAGGGGCTTGGCCCCATAAACGCGGTCCGTCATGCCGGGTATGGCGGAATTCTGCGATTGAATAGAATATTTTATGCCAGCCACCCGGCATCTGGTTTCCGTTGCGGCCATGTGAAGACCGGGCCAAGACCGGACACGAAATTCGACCTAGGAGGTTCTTGTGTCAGACGCCCTCAAGAAGGCCAGCGAAGTCAACGCGACGCAGGGGTTCATTTTGCACCCCGAGCAGCGCGAAGCCATGGAATATGACGTGGTGATCGTCGGAGCCGGTCCTGCCGGTCTGTCCGCCGCGATCCGCCTCAAGCAGCAGGCCGCGGAACACGACTTTGAAATCTCCGTCTGCGTGCTGGAAAAAGGCGCAGAAGTGGGCGCGCACATCCTCTCCGGCGCAGTGATTGACCCTGTCGGCCTTGATGAGCTAATTCCTGACTGGCGCGACGATGAGACCTGCCCCGTCAAAACCGAAGTAAAGGCAGACCATTTCATGGTCCTTGGGCCATCCGGCTCCATCCTCCTGCCAAACTTCATGATGCCGCCGCTGATGAACAACCACGGCAACTACATTGCGAGCCTGGGCAACACATGTAAGTGGCTGGCTGAAAAGGCGGAAGCGCTGGGCGTGGAAATCTATCCCGGCTTCGCCGCAGCAGAAGTCCTCTACAATGACGACGGCTCCGTCAAAGGCGTGGCCACCGGCGACATGGGCGTTGGCAAGAACGGCGAACCAAAAGACGGTTACATGCCCGGCATGGAACTGCTCGGCAAATACACCTTCTTTGCAGAAGGCGTGCGCGGGTCTCTCTCCAAGCACGTGATCCGCAACTTCAATCTGGATGCAGACAGTGAGCCGCAGAAATTCGGCATCGGCATCAAGGAAGTGTGGGAAATTGATCCCGCCAAGCACAAGAAGGGTCTTGTGCAGCACTCCTTCGGCTGGCCGCTTGGCATCAAGACCGGCGGTGGCTCCTTCCTCTATCACTTCGATGAGAACCTGGTGGCTGTCGGGTTCGTGGTTCACCTGAACTACTCCAACCCCTACCTCTCGCCGTTTGACGAGTTCCAGCGTTTCAAGACGCACCCCACCATTCGTCCAACCTTTGAAGGCGGTAAGCGTCTGAGCTATGGCGCCCGTGCCATCACCGAAGGCGGGTTCCAGTCGGTTCCCAAGCTGTCCTTCCCCGGCGGTGTGCTGGTGGGTTGTTCAGCCGGTTTCGTGAACGTACCGCGCATCAAGGGCAGCCATAACGCCATGGCTACCGGCATGATGGCCGCAGACAGCGCCTTTGAAGCCATCCGGGATGGCCGCGCGGCGGATGAACTCACCACCTATCAGGAAACGTACGAAACAAGTCACGTGGCCAAAGACCTGAAGCGCGTGCGCAACGTGAAGCCGCTATGGTCCAAGTTCGGCACGCTGATTGGTGTCGGCCTTGGTGGCATTGATATGTGGATGAATAATCTGGGCATCGGCCTGCCATTCACCCTCAAGCACGGCAAGACGGACGCATCGTCGTTGAAGCCGGCAGCCAAATGCAAGCCGATCGACTATCCAAAGCCGGACGGCGAGATCTCGTTCGACAAGCTCTCGTCGGTGTTCCTGTCTTCCACCAACCATGAGGAAGACCAGCCGGCTCACCTGACCCTCGGCGATCCCAACATCCCCATCCAGACCAACCTGCCCACATGGGCGGAGCCTGCGCAGCGTTTCTGCCCGGCCGGTGTGTATGAAGTGGTGAGCAATGACGATGGCAGCGATCCGAAATTCCAGATCAACGCCCAGAACTGTGTTCACTGCAAAACCTGCGACATCAAAGACCCCAGCCAGAACATCAACTGGGTGGTGCCGGAAGGTGGCGGCGGGCCGATCTACGTCAACATGTAGATAAATGGGCTTCAAACCCCACATGTGGATTTGATGGGCGTATTTACGCCCGCTCAGCTATGGTGCGTATTCGCATGTGGCTAGGCAGGTGGAGCGTTTTATCGTGCAGTTGGTTCTGAATAGTCCCGGACAAGTGCGGCCAGGTATGGCGCGCATTGCCGCCATTGGGCTTGCCGCAAGTCTGCTTGCCGGCTGTGCCGGGTTTGGCGGCATAGATGCCCGGGACTTTGACACCAGCACCGTCGGCAAGAACCTTCGGGTTGATGCCGCCGGGCGCAATGTCGAAAGCAAGCTGGGCAACTATCTGGCTGCGCGCCACGCCACCAATCTGCGTGACCGGGACGCGGCAGCGGTCTTCTACGACCAGGTCCTCACCGAAGACCCAACCAATGACGTCATCCTCGACCGTGCATTTTTGCTGCAGCTGACGGCGGGCAACATTCCCCGCGCGGGTGCTCTGGCTGAAAAAGTCATTGCTCAGGACCCTGGTGACCGCACGGCACGACTGGTGCTCGGAGTTCAGGACATCAAGGCCGGCCGGTTTGCAGGTGCGCGTGCAGATTTTGACAGCGCTGCCGCCGGCCCTTTCACCCGCTTGGTATCGGGACTGCTGACCGCGTGGACCTATGTGGGTGAAGGCAACTACCCCAAAGCATTTGAAAGCCTGTCTCTGGAAGAAGATGGCCCCGGTCACACGCTATTCAGCGCCTATCACACGGCCCTGATTGCGGACCTCGCCGGCGACAAGACCCGCGCCCGTGAAGCCTATGAGGCGGCCATGGCATCGTCAGGCGGTGGGTCTGTGCGCATTGTTGACGCCTATGGGCGTTTTCTGGAGCGCAACGGCCAGTCTGACGACGCCATCGTGATCTATTCAGGCTATCTGGCACTGTCGCCATCCCATCCGATTATCAGTGACGCGCTGGCGCGTGCCCGTAGCGGTGATGACCCGGGCTTGCTGGTGACATCAACACGCGCGGGCACCGCCGAAGCGCTCTATGGCATTGGCAGTGCCCTGTCGCGCGATCAGGGTGTGGATGTGTCCATTCTCTATCTTCAGCTTGCCTTGTACGTGGACAGCAAACTGGATGTGGCGCAGGTGTTGCTGGCCGAGCTCTTGTCCAACTCAGGTGACCTATCGGCTGCTGCCGAGACCTATGACAATGTGTCGTCCAGTTCGCCACTCGCCACCACAGCCCGCATTGAACGCGCCTTGCTGCTCGACCGGATCGGCCGCACCGATGATGCCATCGATGCCCTGTCCTCCATTGGCAACAGATCAACAGATGCCGCAAATGCGGATGTCGCAATCGCACTGGCCGACCTGTACCGGTCAACGGAGCAGTTCGACAGGGCGGAAGGTGGCTATACCCGCGCCCTGAACCTGCTTCAATCGGAGTCCAGTCGTCTTTGGACGCTGTATTACGCACGCGGCGTTGCCCGTGAGCGGCAGGGCAAGTGGGATGGCGCCGAAGCTGACTTCATGAAGGCGCTGGAGCTTGAACCGGACCAGCCCTACGTCCTCAACTACCTGGCCTATTCATGGCTGGAGCAGGGCGTCAATCTGGAGCAATCGCTGGAGATGATCCAAAAGGCCGTCGATCAACGGCCCAATGATGGTTTCATCGTCGATAGTCTTGGCTGGGCCTTCTACCAGATGGGCCGCTACGAGGAGGCGGTGGAGCAGCTGGAGCGCGCCGTGGAGCTCGATCCCAATGACGCAACCATCAACGATCATCTGGGAGATGCGTTCTGGAAAGTCGGACGGCGCACCGAGGCACGCTTTCAATGGCAGCACGCGCTGGAAAACGATCCTGAAGAGGATGTGGCCAAGCGGATCGCACGCAAGCTGGAAAAAGGTCTCGAAGCGGTGGAAGCAGCTGAGGCTGCAGCACCTGCTGCGGGCTCCTGACGCGGCATCGGTACAACGATGACCGGCGAGGAATTCAACGCCTACTGCAAAAGCCTCAAAGCCACCACGCATGTTGTGCAGTGGGGCAATGCCCATGTGTGGAAGGTGGGCGGCAAGGTCTTCGCTATCGGCGGATGGGAAGACAAGGAACCCGCCTTTACATTCAAGGTCACGGATATCGGCTTTGAGGTTCTGCCGCAGCAGCCCGGCATCAGGCCCGCGCCCTATATGGCCTCCCGCGGCCTCAAATGGGTGCAGCACTATGAAAGTCCGGGGCTGAGCGACGAGGACCTCAAGAGCTACATCAAGCAGTCCTACGATATGATTGCTGGTGCCCTTTCCAAGAAAAAACAAAAAGAGCTGGGTTTGCTTCCGTGACCACGATCACCGAATTCGCGCCCGCAAAGATCAATCTCACCCTTCACGTGCTGGGCAAACGCCCGGATGGCTATCACCTGCTTGAAAGCCTAGTGGTCTTCGCCAATGCCGGAGACACCCTGACCGTTGAGCCTGCTGAAGACCTTTCGTTTCACGTCACGGGGCCCAACGCTGCCGCCCTTGCCGACACGCCGGATGCTGACAATCTGGTGTTGAGAGCAGCCCGCTTGCTGGATGCAAACGGTGGTCGCGGTGCGCGGATAACACTCGACAAGCATCTGCCTGTTGCTGCGGGTATTGGCGGCGGCTCCGCGGATTGCGCAGCTGCGATGCGCGCGCTCAATTCCCTGTGGGACCTCGGGCACAACGCAGCCACGCTTGGCGCACTCGGGCTGGAACTTGGTGCCGACGTGCCCGTGTGTGTTCAGGCACCGCGCCCGTGCGTGATGTCCGGCATTGGTGAAAAGATCAAGCGGGCGCCTTCCATGCCTGACCTGTGGTGTGTGCTGGCCAATCCGGGTGTGCCGGTGGCGACCGGGCCTGTTTTCAAGGCATTGAATGCGCAGCCCACCACCGCTGAAAGCGACACTTTCTGGCCAGGCGGGTTTTCTGATGCCCGGGCTGCTGCGCGCTTCATGACGACCTGCCGCAACGATCTGGAACCGCCGGCCCGCAATCTGGTGTCCGAGGTGGGTGAAACCGTTCGTGCGATTGCCGCGACGAAGGGTTGTCTCATGGCACGCATGTCAGGCTCGGGGGCAACCTGTTTTGGTCTGTATACGGATGAAGAGGCCGCAACACAGGCCGCCGCAGCGCTCAAGCGCGAGGGGTGGTGGGTTGAAGCGGCGCATATTCTGAGCTGACGGTGATTATGCCTTGCGGTGACGCAGGATGTTCATTTTGGCGTCCTTCAGCGGCACCACGCGTCCATCCTGTGTCGTAAGGGCAATGGACAGCTTGTCGCCCGTCGCGGCCTCCACAACGTCAATCGGCGGCGTGTCGTCACGCAGATATCTGTCGCCCCAGTCCATCAGCGCCACCAACACAATCACGGCTTCCATGCCCTGGTCCGTCATGCGGTACTCATGGCGTGTCCGACTTGCGCCCTCGCGGTAGGGGTGGCGCGACAAAAGCCCGGCACCCACCATCCGATCCAGACGCTGGCTCAGGGCGGCGCGGGGGATGCCAAGGTCCGCCCGCAAATCCTCAAACCGGGTCACCCCATACAAGGCTTCACGCAGAATGAGCAGCGTCCACCGATCGCCAAACAGGTCGGTGGCGCGCGCCATGCCGCAATCATCCATGGCAACAGGTGTCTGGGAGACGCGGCGCGGAGTGCGGGGCGGGGAATCGGGCTTGGCATCTGAGTTTGACATATGAACTTAGATAACCTATCTCGAACTGAGTTCAAAAAATGAATTCAGGATAAAGGACATTCTGGCATGAGCTTTCTCGCACTTGTTTTCATCTTAAAAATTCTCGTCACCGGCCTTTTGGTGGGTGCGCCATTCCTGTTTCTGTCTGCAGGTCGCATAGACGCGTCCACAGGCTATGGCGAAGCCGCGGCGCCGCTTTTCAGGCTTTATGGGGTGGCGATCTTTGCGCTGCTGATTGGCTATGGGTATGGCTTCTGGCTGCTAGGTCAGGGCACGTTTCCCTGGGGCATCATCGCCATGGGCCTGCTCTCAAACGGCGGCGGGGCAGCCGTGCTGTTTGCCACCGGCGCATGGCGGCGCAGCAAGCTCATTGCCTATTTCATCATAGCAGTTGCGGTGGCTCTGGCCGTGGCAGCCCTTATGCCTGAGATGGCCGTGACGCCACTTTGGTAGCACACGCTTCCACACACAACATACGCGGTGTGCGGTGAGGATGGGCTGTGGCTGTTGTGGCTGGTAGCTGCGCCCTAATAACTGCGGTTGACGCAGAAATGCACAAGGCTGATCAGCACATCGCGCATGTCGCTCTCCGGGAAGATCGCCAGCGCGTCGCAGGCAATGGCCCCGTAGTGGCGTGCCCGGCCAATGGTGTCATCAAGGCAGCCATGGGCTTCCATGATGGCGATGGCCTGTTCCATGTCGCCATCGTTCTGGTCCCCATCACGAAGGGTGCGTTCCCAGAACTGGCGCTCGTCGGCCGTGCCCCGGCGATAGGCCAGCACAACCGGCAGCGTCAGCTTGCCTTCGCGGAAGTCATCGCCAACCGTCTTGCCCAGCGTGGCCTGACGGCCTGAGTAATCCAGCGCATCATCCACAAGCTGGAAGGCAATGCCGAGATTGCGCCCGTATGAAGCGAGCGCGGCCTGCTCGGAGTCCGGCCGGTCCGCAATCACCGCGCCCACTTCAGTTGCCGCGGCAAACAGCGCCGCCGTCTTGGCGTTGACCACCTGCAGATAGGCGTCTTCCGTGGTGCGGGTGTCTTTCGTGGTCGCAAGTTGCAGCACTTCGCCTTCAGCAATGACGCAGGCGGACGTGGAGAGAATATCCAGCGCCTTGAGCGAGCCGACTTCGACCATCATCTTGAACGCGCGGCCAAGCAGGAAGTCGCCGACCAGAACGCTGGCCTGATTGCCCCAGATCTTGCGGGCGGCTTCCTTGCCGCGCCGCAGATCGCTTTCATCCACTACGTCGTCATGCAGCAGCGTCGCCGTGTGCATCAGCTCAACCGCAGCGGCGAGCTTCACATGATCCGTACCCTGATAGCCGACAATGCTGGCGGCCGCGAGTGTCATCATCGGGCGCAGGCGCTTGCCACCGCTCTCCACAATGTGACCGGCCAGCTCCGGAACCATCTCGACCTGGGAGGCAAGCCGCGACAGGATGAGGTCAGTCACCCGCTCCATGTCAGCGCCGACAAGCTCCGTCAGGCGTTCAACAGCATCGCTGCCTTCGCCACGGTCACTTTCAAGAGGAACAACTACGCCCATGCCTTCAACGCCCTTACTGAAGGACGCTCCTTCGCGTGATAAGATGGGCAAGGTAACGTCATGACCCGGCCCGTTAATCTAAAGTCTAAGTGCGGTGCACAAAGGGTCAAGTCAACTCCCGTGCGGCCCGCTGCCGCGCATTCCACATCCGCAATTGGGACATTGATTCACACGTCATGATCGAGCTTTTGCGCACAAATGACCCGGTTCTCGTCTCTTTTGCGGAGGCTTTGATGCGGGACGCGGGCCTTCGGTTCAGCGTTCTGGACGTCCATATGAGCATCATCGAAGGCTCGCTGGGCATTTTGCCGCGCCGTCTGGCCGTCCATGAGGATGATGTGGCTGCCGCGCGCACCCTGCTGGTCGATGCCGGCATCGACGTGCCGCCGGTCGGGGAGAGCCGGTGGTGACGGACGCTGACACGACAAAAGTCGCACTTGAAACCTCTGACGATGATTTCCTCAGCGGCAAGATAAAATGCCTGCAGCCGCGCAATGGTTTCAGGGCAGGTGTCGACACGGTGATGCTCGCTGCCGCCTGTCCGGCAAAGGAAGGCGAGCGCGTCCTGGAACTTGGCTGCGGCCCCGGCGTCGCGGCCCTGTGCCTGACGGCGCGCACCGGTGCCCATGTGCTGGGCATCGAGATTGAGGATGAAGCCCTCGATCTCGCCCGCCGCAATGCGGAGCGCAACGATCTCTCAGATGCCGTCAACTTCATCCAGGCAGACGTCACTGCCAAGGGCAGCGTGCTGGAAGCATTGGGTCTTGAGCCTGAAAGCTGCGACCACGCCATCGCCAATCCGCCCTTCCTCACCGAAGGCGAAGCGACGCCGCCCCCCGGCGACGTCCGCGCCCGGGCGTTTTCCGGCCCGGCTGACCTGCTGGCGGCATGGGTCAAATGCGCCACCCGCATGGTCAAACCCGGCGGCACCCTTACGATTGTGCATCGGGCGGACAAGCTGGCGGACCTCCTGGCAGCCCTTGAAGGCAGGGCAGGGGGCGCCAAGATTTTCCCCCTGTGGCCCGCGCCGCGCAGCACCGGCAAGGCGGCAACCCGTGTTCTCGTACAGGCTACCAAGGGCAGCCGCGCGCCGCTGGAAATCCTGCCGGGCCTAGAACTGCACGGGCGTGGCGGCCTGATCGCCGATAAAGCGTGGGATATCCTCAGAAAAGGCAGGGAAATCAACATCTCCGGCTAGCTTGTGCAGCCCCGCCGGAATGCCTATGTCTCACCCCATGGGAATTAAAGACAATCTGCGCGGCTTGCGCGACCAGCCCCTTATCGGCCCGCTGGCAAAAAAGCTCTTCAGTGAACCCGAGCCCCTGGTCCATGTGGTGCGCCTCAATGGCGTCATCGGCGGCCAGTCGAGCCCGTTCAATCCAAGCCTGTCGCTGACATCTGTTGCAGCCGACCTTGAGGCAGCCTTCGCGGACAAATCCGTGAAGGCGGTGGCTCTGGCCATCAACTCGCCCGGCGGCTCGCCGGTCCAGTCGGCGTTGATCATGAAACGCATCCGGGCGCTTTCCGCTGAAAAGGAAATCCCCGTCTTTGCCTTCATTGAAGATGTGGGCGCATCCGGCGGCTACATGCTGGCGCTGGCCGGTGATGAGATTTACGCGGACGAAAACTCCGTCGTCGGCTCAATCGGCGTCGTGTCGGCTGGCTTCGGCTTCAAACAGCTGATCGACCGCGTCGGCGTCGAACGCCGCGTCTACACAGCCGGCGAGAGCAAGGCGATGCTGGATCCGTTCCAGGCGGAAGACCCCAAGGACGTAGAGCACTTGAAGAGCCTGCAGGCCGAAGTGCATGAGAGCTTCAAGCAGATGGTCCGCGACCGCCGCGAGGGCAAGCTGAGCGAACCCGAGAGTGATTTGTTTACCGGCTCATTCTGGACCGGTGCCAAGGCGCAGACGCTGGGCCTGATTGATGGCCTGGGCGACATGCGGGCCATTCTGAAGGACAAATTCGGTGAAAAGACCAAGCTGAAACTGGTCCACACCTCCGGTGGCCTGTTCCGGCGCAACAAGAATGCGGCGGGCGTCTCTCACGATGCCTCATCTTCGCCGCTCTCACTGGATACAAATCTGGTCGAAAACGGCCTGAGCGCGCTGGAAACCCGCGCCCTGTGGTCGCGTTTTGGGCTTTGAACAAGCCATAAAGAGGTAATGAGAGGGACAATCTCATGGGGAATATGATTCTCACCGCCCTGCTGGTGGTCGCAGCCTACGCGGCCTGGAAGACCCTGCGGGACAAGGGCCTTGGCCGCCGCTCCTCGGTGGAGGAAGCCGCCCGCAAGGCCACCGAGCACATGGCCGGAAAATCAGATGCTCAGACCCTCGAAGCGGGCCGGGACGGGGTCTATCGGCCCAAGGACAAAACGGCCCGTTAAATCTGGGCAACAGCCTCCCGCGAGGCTCTCCTTGACCCCACCGGACCCACGCGGCTAGGTTCCGGCGCGCCTGGGATGAATGGCAGTTTCATTGTCGATTCTGTGTAATGCGTCTCGCTCGCGTTTTGGCCGCGTTTTGAACCTTTTCCGGTAAAGCACACCCGCCTCCATGACCGCGTCACGGCCCAAGGCCGACACATCCTTTCAGGGCCTGATCCTGACTCTCCAGCGCTTCTGGGCGGACCAGGGCTGTGTGCTGCTGCAACCCTATGACATGGAGATGGGCGCGGGAACGTTTCACCCGGCGACCACTCTGCGCGCGCTTGGCCCCAAACACTGGAACGCTGCCTATGTGCAGCCGTCACGCCGCCCGACCGATGGCCGCTATGGCGAGAACCCCAACCGCTTTCAGCACTACTACCAATTTCAGGTGATACTGAAGCCCAGCCCTGACAACATTCAGGAGCTGTATCTGCAAAGCCTGTACGCGCTGGGCATCGACCCCAAGCTGCACGACATCCGCTTTGTGGAAGACGACTGGGAAAGCCCGACGCTGGGCGCCTGGGGCCTTGGCTGGGAAGTCTGGTGTGACGGTATGGAAGTGTCGCAGTTCACTTATTTTCAGCAGGTGGGCGGTATCGACTGTTCCCCCGTCTCCGGCGAGCTGACTTACGGGCTGGAGCGCCTCGCCATGTATGTGCAGGGCGTCGACAACGGCTTTGAACTGGATTTCAACGGCGCTGAGGGCGACAAGAAGGTCACTTACGGTGATGTCTTCCATCAGGCGGAAGTCGAGTACTCCCATCACAACTTCAATGCGGCCGATACGGACGCGCTGTTCCGTCAGTTCGAAGACGCGGAGAAGGAATGCGAGCGGCTGCTCAACCATGCGCCCGCCCTGCCTCTGCCGGCCTATGATCAGGTCCTGAAGGCGTCGCACCGCTTCAACCTGCTGGATGCGCGCGGTGTTATTTCCGTGACCGAGCGACAGGCCTATATCGGCCGCGTCCGCGATCTCGCCAAGGGATGCTGTGAAGCCTATCTGGCGACCCAGCTTGAGGCGTCCGATGCCTGAAGCCCTCATCGAAATTTTCTGCGAGGAAATTCCGTCCGGCATGCAGAAGCGTGCGGCGGACGACTTTCAGCGCATGGTCACAGGTGATCTGGTCGATGCTGGCGTTACCTATGAGTGGGCACGCATTCACTACGGCCCGCGCCGCCTGATGCTGGCCCTGGGTGGCCTGCCCGGCGCGGCCCCCGATCGCAAGGAAGAGCGCAAAGGCCCCCGCGTCGGTGCGCCAGAAAAGGCGCTGGAAGGCTTCTTGAAGTCCGCCGGGCTGGCAAGCATTGATGAGTGCGAGCAGCAGGAAGACAAAAAGGGCGCGTTCTACGTCGCCGTGATTGAAAAGCCGGGCCGCCCGGTGCCGGACCTGCTGGCCGACATCATTCCAGACACCATCCGCAAATTCCCGTGGCCAAAATCCATGCGTTGGGGGAGTGGCACACTGCGCTGGGTGCGCCCGCTGCATTCCATCGTCTGCACCTTTGATGGCGAAGTGGTGCCGTTTGAAATAGATGGCATCCAGTCAGGCAACACCACCTATGGCCACCGCTTCATGGCGCCGGACGCCATCACCGTGCATCGGCTGGAAGACTATGAGGTCAGCCTCGAACGCGCCAAGGTGATGGTTGACGCGGAAGTCCGTATGCAGAGCATACTGGCCGACGCGAAGACCCTGTGTCAGGCACAGGGCCTTGAACTGGTTGAGGATGAGGCCCTGCTGGCGGAAGTGGCAGGCCTTGTTGAGTGGCCCGTGCCGCTGCTGGGCGCGTTTGACGAAAGTTTCCTGGACGTACCGCCGGAAGTGCTCACCAGCACCATGCGCACCAATCAGAAATACTTCGCCGTGCGCGATGCGGCCACCGGGAAGATGGCCGCCAAGTTTGTCTGCGTTGCCAATGTGGAAGCCGAAGATGGCGGCGCAGCCATCGCTGACGGCAATGGCCGAGTCCTGCGCGCCCGCTTCTCCGACGCCCGCTTCTTCTGGGATGAAGACAAGAAACGCACGCTTGAGAGCCGCGTCGACGACCTGAATAAGATCGTCTTCCACGCCAAGCTCGGCACAGTGCATGACAAGTCCGAGCGGGTGGCAAAACTTGCTCGTGAACTGGCGACCAAGGTCGGCGCCGATCCGGACAAGGCGGCACGTGCTGCGGAGCTTTCAAAAGCTGATCTCAGCACGGGCATGGTTTACGAGTTTCCGGACCTGCAGGGCATCATGGGCCGCTACTACGCCCTTGAAGATGGCGAAAATGCTGAGGTCGCGGATGCCGTGCGCGATCACTACGCACCGCAGGGGCCTGATGATGATGTGCCAACTGCGCCTGTTTCCGTTGCGGTGGCACTTGCTGACAAGCTCGACATTTTGGCCGGCTTCTGGGCGATTGATGAGAAACCGACTGGTTCCAAGGACCCGTTTGCGCTGCGTCGCGCAGCCCTGGGCACAATCCGCGTGATCCTCGAAAACTCGCTCCGGCTCAATCTCGCAGCCGAATTTTCTGCGGCCGGGCAAAGTTTTGGTGAAGGCGCGAATGGCAATGCAAACAGCTTGCTCGAGTTCTTTGCTGACCGCCTGAAGGTATATCTCCGCGACCGCGGGACGCGTCATGACCTTGTGGATGCGGTCTTCGCCATGGAAGGCCAGGATGACCTCTGGTTGATCGTTCAACGCGTCAATGCGCTGTCGGATTTCCTTGCAACCGACGATGGCGCCAACCTGCTAGCCGGCTATAAGCGTGCGGCCAACATTCTGCGCATCGAAGAAAAGAAGACGGGTGCTGTTTCCGGCGCGGCCAACACTGAGTTGTTTGCTGAAAAAGCCGAAAGCGATTTGTACGCCGCCATTGATGCAGCGACCGGCATTGCCCGCGAGGCCGTGGCGAAGGAAGAGTTCGCCGGGGCCATGGCGGCACTGGCAAAACTGCGCGGTCCTGTTGATCTGTTCTTCGACGATGTCACCGTCAATGCGGATGATGCCGCTCTGCGCGAAAACCGGCTGAAGCTGCTCGCGCAAATCCGCGATGCGCTGCACACGGTCGCAGACTTTTCCAAGGTAGAGGGTTAGGCAATGGCCGACGTCATTGAGTTGGGCGCGACGCCTATGGTTCCAACGACCACGTCGGAGGATGGCGTGATAAAATGGGTCCACAATCAAACACCTGCCGCCATTGTCCAGTTTAACCGGACAATCCAGACAGCAGCAGCGCCACGCACTGCCAAGGAAGCGCGGTCGCGCAAACCACTCCTCTTCATTCACAATCTCAAATCACACCGCAAGACAGGCGAGTAACCATGACCAAGTGGGTGTACAGCTTCGGCGACGGCAAGGCGGAAGGGTCCGCCAGCGACCGCAACCTTCTGGGCGGCAAGGGTGCAAACCTTGCTGAAATGTCCAATCTGGGTCTGCCGGTGCCGCCGGGCTTTACCATCACCACGGAGCTGTGCACGGCGTATTACGACAATGATCGTCAGTACCCGTCAGAACTCTCAGGTGAAGTGGATGCAGCTCTTGAGCATGTGGGTTCACTCGTCGGCGCCAAGTTCGGCGACACGACCAACCCGCTGCTGGTCTCCGTACGCTCCGGTGCCCGTGCCTCGATGCCCGGCATGATGGACACGGTGCTGAACCTTGGTCTCAACGACGAAACCATTGGCGCGCTGGCCAAACTGTCCGGCGACGAACGCTTTGCCCTCGATAGCTACCGCCGCTTCATCCAGATGTACTCTGACGTGGTGCTGGGTGTGGACCATTATCACTTCGAAGAAATCCTTGAGACCTTCAAGGAAGACAACGAACTGACGCTGGACACTGAGCTGACCGCCGAAAACTGGAAAGAGATCATCAGCCATTACAAGGCGGCTGTTGAGCGCGAACTGGGCCAGCCCTTCCCGCAGGATGTGCGTGACCAGCTCTGGGGCGCGATCTCGGCTGTGTTCGGCTCCTGGCGCAATGACCGTGCAGACACCTATCGCAAGCTGCACAACATTCCTGAAAGCTGGGGCACGGCGGTCAATGTTCAGGCCATGGTGTTCGGCAATATGGGCGATACGTCGGCGACGGGCGTTGCGTTTACGCGCGACCCGTCTACTGGCGCCAAACAGTTCTACGGCGAGTTCCTGATCAATGCCCAGGGCGAGGATGTGGTGGCGGGTATCCGTACACCGCAGAACCTCACCAAGCAGTCGCGCGTTGAAGCAGGCTCCAGCGACCCCAGCATGGAAGAAGCCATGCCGGAGGTGTTCGGCCAGCTTGTGGACATCTACAAGAAGCTCGAAGGCCACTACCGCGACATGCAGGACATCGAGTTTACCGTCCAGCAGGGCAAGCTGTGGATGCTGCAGACCCGCAACGGCAAGCGCACGGCCAAGGCCGCCCTGAAGATTGCCTGCGACATGGTGGATGAGGGGCTCATCACGTCCAATGAAGCGGTGCTGCGCGTCGAGCCCGGCTCGCTTGACCAGTTGCTGCACCCGACCCTTGATCCTGATGCACCGCGCAACGTGATCGCAACGGGCCTGCCGGCGTCACCCGGTGCTGCATCCGGTGCTGTGGTGTTTACCGCTGAGCACGCTGTGGAATGCATGCAGGAAGGCAAGCGCGTCATCCTTGTACGGATCGAAACAAGCCCTGAAGACATTCACGGCATGCACGCTGCTGAGGGTATTCTTACCACGCGCGGCGGCATGACCAGTCACGCTGCCGTTGTGGCGCGCGGCATGGGTCGGCCCTGTGTGTCCGGCGCAGGCTCGGTTCGCGTCGATTATGACGGCAAGACGTTCACCGTTGGCGGGGAAACCGTCAAAGAGGGGGACGTCATCACCATTGACGGCTCCAAGGGCCAGGTGATCCTCGGCGAAGTGCCGACACTGCAGCCTGAACTGTCCGGCGATTTCGCCAAGCTGATGGTCTGGGCCGACGAAGCGCGCCGCATGAAGGTGCGCACCAATGCTGAAACACCCGCAGATGCGGAGACCGCCCGCAAGTTCGGCGCGGAAGGCATCGGCCTGTGCCGCACCGAGCACATGTTCTTTGAAGCAGAACGCATTGTGGCCGTGCGCGAGATGATTTTGGCGGACGAACACGACAAGGCCAGCCGCAAGGTGGCACTGGACAAGATCCTGCCCATGCAGCGCAAGGATTTTGCTGACCTGTTTGAGATCATGTCCGGCCTTCCGGTGACCATCCGTCTGCTGGATCCGCCGCTCCACGAATTCCTGCCGCAAACCGATGCGGAGATGGACGAAGTGGCTGCGGCCTCCGGCATTGATGCCGCCAAGCTCAAGCAGCGGGCGCACGAACTCCATGAGTTCAATCCCATGCTGGGTCATCGCGGCTGCCGTCTGGGTATTTCCTATCCGGAAATTTATGAGATGCAGGCCCGCGCGATCTTTGAGGCGTCCATTGCAGCCGCCGAAAAGACCGGCGAACCCGTGATCCCTGAAATCATGATCCCGCTAGTGGCCATGAAGCAGGAACTCGATGTGCTCAAGACGCGCATCGTCGCTGTTGCCGGTGAAGTCGAAAAAGAAACCGGCAAGAAGCTCGACTATCTGGTCGGCACCATGATCGAGCTGCCGCGCGCAGCCCTTCAGGCCAACCACATTGCCGAAACGGCCGAGTTCTTCTCCTTCGGCACCAACGACCTGACCCAGACCACCTACGGCATCTCCCGTGACGACGCGGCCATGTTCCTGAAGAACTATCAGGATCAGGGTCTCATCGAGCAGGACCCGTTTGTGTCGCTGGACCCGGATGGCGTGGGCGAGCTGGTGAAGATCGGTGCCGAGCGCGGTCGCTCAACCCGCAGCGATATCAAGCTGGGTATCTGCGGCGAACATGGTGGTGACCCGGAATCTGTCCGGTTCTGCGAATCCGTCGGCCTCGACTATGTGTCGTGCTCACCCTATCGGGTGCCGATCGCCCGTCTAGCAGCCGCACAATCTGCTCTTCAGGCCTGATTCGGGGCCTTTCCGGCAAATCATGCTGCATTGCACCATATATGGCTAGAAACTGCCGAAATTTCGGTGTGCAGTGCAATATATATTAACCGGTTTGCGTCTCATGCATGGCCGAAATGCATCTGGAAATATCTTTAATTACAAAGAGTTATGCCTTCTCACGTGGGCGTGACCAATGCCGTCTTGAACCCCCCAAATCTAAATGCTATCTCCCCCATCACAGCGATCTTGTTGACAGTCTTGTAACGACGGATCGCGACACGAGATTCCGGTCAGGTGATCGTCACCCAGAAGAGTGGTGGCACGCAGATTGCCTGTCATGTGAACGGGCTGGATGGATAGGGCGAGGCTAGGGAAGCTTTCCGCCAATTTTCTTCGAATTCCAGGCCCAAAGCGGCACAGGTCAGAAGATGACGTGCCGAAGTGAGATAGCGGATACGTAGATCCGTTTGTTTTTGGGGGCGTGAAGACGGTTTGTGACGGTTGCGCAAGAGATGCGCGCCCGAACCATTCACGCCATCTGCTTGGGAACTGTCCCAGGCAGTACTGGATTTGGAGACAGGACGATGCCGAAAAATTTCGACACCGCCGCGACCAAAATTGTGACCAGAATTCTGGCGTTTGCCGCCCAGCGCAAAACCATGCGCATCACCGCAGCAGCTGGCGTGGCCGCACTGTTTGTTGCCATCGGCGCAGTCGCCACCGGCGCCCTGCCTGGCGTGGCCGGGCCGCTTACCGTGAAATCAGAAACTGCGAGCATCAGCGACGTGCCGCAGGTGCGCGCCGCCTCTGAGCGCGCCCGCTCGCGCGTCGCCGGCGGACGCCTTAGCGCCCCCGTAAGCGCGCTGCCCGCCGTCACAAAAGCGATGAGCGACGGAACTTTCTATGCGGTGGTTGAAAACGCCGTTCAGATTGCCGGCGAAGGCCGGCTCGCGGAGCGCTTTGCAACGCTATCCCCCAAAGCGCTTGATCGCGAACGCCTCTGCCTCGCGCAGGCCATCTACTTTGAGGCCCGCAGCGAAGGGGCCAAAGGCAAGCTTGCCGTGGCGGAAGTTGTGCTGACACGGGTTGCGGACAAGCGCTACCCCAGCACCATTTGCGCCGTTGTTTTCCAGGGCTCACACCTCAAGACTGGCTGCCAGTTTTCCTGGACCTGCGACGGGATCAAGGACACTCCGGGCGAAAAGGATGCCTGGAAGAAATCCCAGAACCTGGCCGCATATGTGATGCTTGATGTGCAGTGGGAAGAAGTCAC